>NZ_BAAAUT010000022.1:0-112809 GCF_039534085.1 Planomonospora alba | reverse complement strand
GTGGCCGCCGCGGCGGCCGCGCCCGCCGGTCCCCGGGCAGCCGCGGCCGCGCCGACCCTGACGAACCCCGTCTGGGGCCCGCACCTGCCTGTGCGCGCCCCCGTGAACGGAGAGCCGTTTCATGACCTCTGACGTGCGCGAGATCCAGCCCGCTCCCGAACGATCCCGTCCCGCCACCTGGCCCGCGGTGCGCGCCCTGCTGCTGCGCCTGCACTTCTACGCCGGCATCCTGGTGGCCCCCTTCCTGCTGGTGGCCGCCACCACCGGCCTGCTGTACGCCGCCTCCTTCCAGTTGGAGAAGGTCGTCTACGCCCACGAGCTCACCGCGCCCGCGCCGGCCGGGCGGGCGATGCTGCCGCTGGAGCGGCAGATCGCCGCCGCCCGCGCCGCCCATCCGCACGGGACGGTCGGCGCGGTCCGGCCCGCCGAGCCCGGCGCCACCACCCGCGTCCTGCTGGACGTGGACGGCCTGCCGGACTCCACCCGCCTGGCGGTCTTCGTCGACCCCTACACCGGGGCGGTGAAGGGGACGCTGGAGAGCTACGGCAGCTCCGGCGCGCTGCCGGTGCGCGCCTGGATCTCCACCTTCCACCGGCACCTGCACCTGGGCGAGGCGGGCCGCCTCTACAGCGAGCTGGCCGCCGGCTGGCTGTGGGTGGTCGCGCTCGGCGGGGTGGCGCTGTGGCTGAGCCACCGCCGCCGCGGTCTGCGGCCCGACCGCAGGGCGACCGGGCTGCGGCGGACCCTGTCCTGGCACGGCTCGGTGGGCCTGTGGATCACGATCGGCCTGCTGTTCCTGTCGGCGACCGGCCTGACCTGGTCGGCGTACGCCGGAGCCAACGTCGACAAGCTCCAGACCGCGCTCGGCTGGACCACCCCCGTCCTGCCGGGGGCCGCCGGGGACCACTCCGGGCACGCCGGCCACGGCGGGCACGACGGCGGTGCTCCCGCCGGGGCCGACGCCGACCGCGTCATGAGGGCGGCGGCGGAGGCGGGGCTGTCCGGGCCGCTGGAGATCGCCTGGCCTGCCGGGCCCGGCGCCGCCTACGTGGTCAAGGAGATGGACCGCGACTGGCCCCAGCGCAACGACCAGGTCGCCGTCGACGCGGGAAGCGGGCAGGTGACCGGTGAGCTGCGCTTCGACGACTTCCCGCTGGCGGCCAAGCTGATCCGCTGGGGCATCGACGGCCACATGGGCGTATTGTTCGGCCTGCCCAACCAGATCCTGCTGATGGCGCTGGCGGCCGGGCTCATCGCCATGATCGTCTGGGGCTACCGGATGTGGTGGCAGCGCCGCCCCACCCGGGGCTTCGCCGCCCCGTACGCGCGTGGCACCTGGCGGGCGGTGCCCCTGGCGGTGCTGGTGCCCGCCGGGGCGGTGGCGGTCGCGGTGGGCGTGTTCGTCCCGCTGCTCGGCATCTCCCTGCTGGCCTTCCTGGCCGCCGACGTCGTGCTCGGCCGCGTCCGCGCCGCCCGCTGACCGGCCGGGGGCGTCGCGGGTTCAGGGCCGGTGCGCGCGGGCACCGCCGCGGCGGCCCTCCGGCGTGCGGGCGAAGACCGCCATCGGCAGCCGAGGGTGGAAGTCCGCTGGCAGCAGGGTGATCTGCCGCCAGCCCCGGCTCTCCGGTGGCCGCCTCCTCAGCGGTCGCCGGAATGCCAGGGCCGGTCGGCCGCGGTGGAACGGGCATCGGCGGCCACCGCCAAGGCGTAGGCCGAGCGGGGAGTGTACGCGCCGGTGGGGCCGAGGTAGGTGTGGCCGGTCAGGTGGCACCAGGCGGGCAGGTCGATCGGCGCGGCCGGATCGCTGGCGATCAGGTGCACCACGGTGCCGGGAGCCAGACCGTTGACCAGGCGCCGCAGCTCGATCAGCAACTGCACGCACCGCCGGTCCCCGCCGTCCAGCACCACCGGCCCGCCGGGGCTCGGCGCGCTCATACGGCGACCGGCAGCTCGGCCAGGCGCCACTCCAGCATGCCGTCGGCCAGCCGTGCCGCGCGGCGGCCGCGGGCGGTCAGCTCCCGCACCGCCTCATGGGCCATCACGCAGTAGGCGCCGCGGCAGTAGGCGACGATCTGCCCGTCGTCGGGCAGGTCGGCCAGCCGGTCGGCGAGCTCGTCCAGTGGAACCGACAGGGCGCCGGGGATGTGCCCGGCGGCGTACTCGGCGGCCGGGCGCACGTCGATCACCGTCACCTCGCCGGCCTGGATGCGCTCCAGCAGCTGGTCGCGGGTGACCTGCTCGGTGTCGCCGGATCCCAGGTAGGCGGCGCGGGCGCGCTCGACCTCGGCCAGGTGCGCGGCGGCGACGCCTCGCAGGTGCGCCCACAGGGCGGCCACGTCGGCGCCGGCCAGCCGGTAGAAGACCTTCGTGCCCTGCCTGCGGGTGGTCACCAGTCCGGCCTGGCGCAGCACCTGCAGGTGGCTGGAGGCGGTGGTCAGCCCGAGCCCCGATGCCTGCGCCAGGGCTTCGACCGAGCGCTCGCCCTGGGCCAGCAGGTCCACCAGTTCCAGGCGCTTGCCGTTGGCCAGTGCTTTCCCGACCGAGGCGAACGCCTCGAACAGCGCCGTCTTGGCAGCCGTGTCACCCATTTGACAATCCTCCAAATATCCTTGGAATACTGTATCTATTGGAGAGCGGAGAAGCAACATGATCATTCCGATCGCGGACGAGGGCCTGGGGAACTCGTCCTATCTGGTCGATCTCGGTGACGGCCGGGCGCTGGCGGTGGATGCGAGCCGGGACCTGCGCGCCCTGCGCGCGGCCGCCGGACGGCATGGCCTGACGGTGGCGTTCGCCGCCGACACCCACCTGCACGCCGACTTCCTGTCCGGCGCGGTCCAGCTGGCCGCCGACGACGGCGCGACCGTGCTGGCCTCTGCCGCCGGCGGCCGGGCTTTCGACCATGTCGGCCTGACCGACGGCGACGAGATCGGCCTGGGCGCTCTGACCTTGCGGGCCCTGGCCACGCCGGGCCACACCGGCGAGCACCTGGCGTTCGTGCTGCTGGACGGCGCGACGCCGATCGGGGTGTTCTCCGGCGGGTCGCTGATCGTCGGCTCGGCCGCCCGCACCGACCTGTCCGGACCCGAGCGCACCGAGGAACTGGCGCGCGCCCAGTACCGCTCGCTGCGGCGCCTGGCCGCGCTGCCGGACGAGACCGCGCTGTGGCCCACCCACGGTGCGGGCTCGTTCTGCTCGGCCCCGCCCGGCGAAAAGCGCACCTCCACCATCGGCGCCGAGAAGGCCGCCAACGCGCTGCTGCAGGCCCCCGGCGAGGACGCCTTCGTCGCCGCGCTGCTGGGCGGCCTGGGCGGCTTCCCGCCGTACGTCCTCGCCCTGCCGGAGGCCAACCGCATCGGCGCGCCCGTTCTGGCCGGCGGCATGAGCGCCTGGGGCGGCCCGACGCAGAGCATCGCCCTCCTCGGTGCCGACCGGCTGGAAGGCATGCAGGTGCTGGACGTGCGCCAGGACGCCGAGTACGCCTCCGGGCACGTCCCCTGCGCGGCGCACATCGAGCTCGGCTCCCTGCCCGCCCGCGCCGACGACGCGCCGGACGGGCCGGTGGTGGTGATGTGCGGGCACGGCGAGCGCGCCATGACCGCCGCCAGCCTCCTGGCGCGCACCGGCCACCGCGAGGTGCGGGTGCTGGAGGGCGGGCCCGAGGACTGGGCCAGGGCCACCGGCCGGATGCCGGTCGAGGGGCGGGCATGAGCGCGACCGTCCCCACGTCCGGCGGCACCGGCGGCGACACGGGGGACGCGGCAGGCGCCGGGGTGGGCATCCGGCTGGGCCTGGCCGCCAACCTTCCCCAGTTCGTCCTGCTGGTCGCGGTCAACGCGCTGGTCGGCGGCATGCTCGGCCAGGAACGCATCACGCTGCCGCTGCTGGCCGAGACCGTCTTCGGCCTGTCGGCCCACACCGCGGCGCTGACCTACATCCTGGCCTTCGGCACGACCAAGGCGATCACGAACTTCTTCGCCGGCACCTGGTCGGACCGCTACGGCCGCAAACCGGTGCTGATCGCCGGGTGGCTGATCGCGCTGCCCGTCCCGGCGATGCTGGCCTGGGGCCCCTCCTGGGGCTGGATCATCGCGGCGAACGTGCTGCTGGGTGTCTCCCAGGGATTGACCTGGTCGACCACCGTCATCATGAAGATCGACCTGGCCGGGCCCGCGCGGCGCGGCCTGGCCATGGGGTTCAACGAGGCCGCCGGCTACTTCGCCGTGGCCGCCACCGCGCTGGCCACCGGACACCTGGCCGAGCGGTTCGGGCTGCGCCCGGCGCCGTTCCTGCTGGGCGCCGCCTACGCCGCCCTCGGCCTGGGCCTGTCCACGCTCATCGTGCGTGAGACGCGCGAGCACGCCCGGGCCGAGGCCGCCGCCCACCCGGTCGGCGGACACCACCACGCCGAGCTGTCCACGCGGCAGATCGCCTGGCGCACCAGCGTCGGTGACCGGTCGCTGTCGGCGGCCGGCCAGGCCGGGATGGTCAACAACCTCAACGACGCCCTGGCCTGGGGGATCTTCCCGCTGGTCTTCGCCGCCCGCGGACTGGGCGTGGCCGAGATCGGGGTGCTGGGCGCGCTGTACCCGGCCGTCTGGGGGCTGGGGCAGATGGCCACCGGCTGGTGGTCGGACCACGTGGGCCGCAAGCACCTGATCACCGCCGGGATGCTGGTCCAGGCCGCCGCGATCGCGCTCGTGGCGCTGGGCGAGTCCTTCACCGTGTGGGCGGCCGCCCAGGTGCTGCTCGGAGCCGGGACCGCGCTGGTATACCCCACCTTGCTGGCGGTCATCGGCGATGTCGCCCACCCGGCCTGGCGGGCCCGCGCGGTCGGTGTCTACCGGTTGTGGCGGGACGGCGGTTTCGCCGTCGGCGCGCTGCTGGCCGGGATCATCGCCGACCTGTGGAGCCTGGAGGCGGCCGTCTGGACCGTGGCCGGCCTGACCGGGGTCTCCGGCCTGGTGGTGGCGGTACGTATGACCGAGACCCGCCCGGGACGAGCATGATGGCCCATTCCGGCCTGGCCGGCGGGCCGGCACCGGGAACGCTGGTCGCGCACACCGCCGGCGCGCTCCCGCGACCCGGCTGACGGTCAGCGGCCGGTGGCCGCCACGGCGGTTCCCCGCGTGTGGAAGGAGAACGGGGTACGGGCCTCGGGCAGCAGGAAGCGCTCCAGCGCGGTGACGGTGAACCCGGCCCGCTCGATCAGGGCGACGGTGTCGCGGCCGGTGTGGCAGCCGCCGGCCAGGCGCGGCCAGACGGTCGCGTCCAGCAGCCGTTGCAGGCGCGCCAGGCCGGGTGAGTCGGCGCGCCCGTGCTCCAGGAACCGCAGCCGCCCGCCCGGCCTGAGCACCCGCCGCGCCTCGGCCAGCGCCGCCTCGACGTCCGGCAGTGAGCACAGCACCAGGCAGAACACCACCGCATCGGCGCTGCGGTCGGGGACCGGCAGATGCTCGGCCACGGCTCCGGCGACCTCCACGGGAACCGGGGCCGCGGCGGCGGCCGCGTGGGCGGTCTCTCGCAGCCGGGGTTCCGGTTCGACGGCGAGCACGCCGGTGACGGCGGGCGGGTAGTGGGCGAAGTTCACCCCGTGGCCCGCGCCGACCTCGATCACCTGCCCGGTCAGGGGCGCCAGCAGTGCCCGGCGGTGCTGGGCCATGCCGCCCTCGTCCATGGCGGCGGCCAGCCGGGGGTAGATCCGGCCGAAGACCGGCCGGCGGGTGCCTGTCCTCATGGCGGTCACCAGGTGACCGGCAGCGCGGTCAGCCCGCCGGTCAGCACGTTCGCGTCGAAGGTCAGCTCCTCCACCGCGCAGCCCAGCGTGGGTGCCGGGAAGCGGGCGGCCAGCTCGGAGAAGACCACCTGCAGCTCGATACGGGCCGGCGGGGCGCCGATGCAGTAGCGGGCGCCGTGGCCGAAGGTCAGGTGCGGCACCGCCGGCCGCTGGAGGTCGAAGCGGTCGGGGTCGGTGAAGACGGCCGCGTCGTGGTTGGCCGCGCCGGTGTCCAGCAGCACCAGGTCGCCCTCCCGCACATGCACGCCGGCGATCTGAAGGTCGGTGCGGGCGTAGCGGGG
Source organism: Planomonospora alba (assembly GCF_039534085.1). Lineage (NCBI taxonomy): Bacteria > Bacillati > Actinomycetota > Actinomycetes > Streptosporangiales > Streptosporangiaceae > Planomonospora > Planomonospora alba. The sequence goes on along the minus strand of NZ_BAAAUT010000022.1, from coordinate 106,731 downwards.
AATGCCGCCGCCGCCCAGGCCGGGCGCGCGCAGGATCTCCTCCACCGCGGCGCCGATCCGGGAGGGGCCGGTCACCAGCGCCCGCCACTGGCCGGGGTCGGCCAGCAGCCAGGCCGCGCCGTTGCCGATCGCGGCCACGGTGGTCTCGTGCCCGGCGAACAGCAGGGTCATGCCCGTCGCGGCGGCCTCGTCGTCGCTGACACCCGGCGTGGCGGCCAGCCGGGAGATCACGTCGGCGTCCGGGTCGTCGCCGTCGGTGCGTTTGCGGGCCACGAGCCGCTGGCCGTAGGAGAACAGCTCGGCCAGGCCGCGCTCGGAACGGGCGCGGTCGGTGACGTCGGCGGCGGCCTGCGTCCATTCCCGGAACTGCGCGCGGTCGGCGAACGGTACGCCGAGCAGCTCGCAGATCACCGCGATCGGCAGCGGCAGCGCCAGCGCCGCGTGCAGGTCGGCGGGCGGCCCCGCGGCGGCGAGATCATCCAGTAGGGCCGCGGTGAGCGTCTCGGCGCGGCCGCGCAGCGCGCGCATGCGCTTGGGCGAGAAATGCGGCTGCAGCAGCGGGGCGGGCCGCATCGGGTGGGGCTGCTCGAACGGCAGCCGGGCAGGTCCGGACATGACTCCTCCAGAAGTAGACAAGGATTTGTATACACCGATGTCTAAAACGCTACTTGTATACTCGTGGTTCTACAAGTGGAGGAGCGGAGATGACCATCCCCGACCACGGCGGCCCCCGGGCCGACCCCGGCGCACCGGCGCAGCCGACGCCGGTGCGCCGGCTGCGCCGCGCCGAGCGCCGCGAGCAGATCCTGGACGCCGCCACCCGCGCCTTCGCCCGCGCCGGGTACGCCGCCACCGGCCTGGACGACGTCGCCGCCGAGGCCGCCCTCACCCGGGCCATGCTGTACCGGCACTTCGAGTCCAAGGCCGACCTGTACCGGGCCGTGCTGGACCGCGCCTGCGTCCGGCTGGCCGAGGCCACCGGAGGCGACGACTTCGACGAGGGCGCCATCCCCGCACTGCTGCGCGCGGCCGCCGCTGATCCCGACGGCTTCCGGCTGCTGTTCCGCTATGCCGCCCGCGAGCCGGACTTCCGTGACCTGATCGACTCCATCACCGCCGCCTCCCGCGAGATCGCCCACCGCAACCTGGCCAGAGTCATCCCGGCGGGGCCGTGGCTGGACTGGGCGGCGAACCTGATCCCCGCCCTCACCGTCGAGGCGGTCATCGCCTGGCTGGAGGCCGGCCGACCCGACCCCGAGGCCGCCGCGAGCCGCATCGACCAAGCCGTGCACGGCGTCATCGCCGCCGCCCAGCCCCGCTGACACGGCCTTCCCGGCCCGGCTGCCGACCGCCGGGCCTGACGCAGCCGCTGTTGCGCGCCGATCGCCCGCGAGCCGCTCGCCGAGGCGGAGGCGGCCGAGCTGGCGGTGCTGCTCAAGGCGGTCACCGCGGCGGCGACGGGCAGGCGCCTGCGCTGGGCCACCTGCAGCGCCACGGTGGTCAGCGTGCCCATCCCGAGGACCCTGCCCGCCACCGCGAGCGGGTGCGGGTGCCGGATCTGGCTCATCGGCCCAGGCTGATCGGCGGTACGGCGAATCCGTCACTACCAAGGTCGGACCCGTACCGCACCGGGGGAGGACACGGCCCGACCGCGCGCCCGATGCGGCAGGGCGGGCTGCCGGGCGAGGCTGACAGGCATGGACACCTCCATCAGGAGGACCGGGACGATTCGCACCCTGCCGGGCGGCGGCGGGACGGCACAGGAGGCATGACATGGCGATCCTCGCCCGAACGGTCGAGGTCACCCGCCAGTTACGGCGACGTGCTCGCGCTCGACCGCGTCTCGCCCGACATCCGGGCGGGTGAGCTGATCGGACTGCTCGGCCCGAACGGCGCGGGAAAGTCCACCCTCATCAACCTCTTCGCAGGGCTGCGCCGGCCCGCGTCGGGCACGGTGGAGCTGTTCGGCGGCTCGCCGCTGGACCCGGCCAGGCGGCGCGGCATCGGCGTGACGCCTCAGGAGACCGGGCTGCTGCTGGGGCTCGGCGTGCTGGTCGTGGGCGCCGCGCCGTTCATGCTGATGGGGCCGTTCATCGGCTTCACGCTGGCGTCGAAGGCCGCGGTGGCGGTCACGGGGCCGCGGGGACGTGGCGGAGGTCCGTCTCGATCCGGGAGGCCGTTTCGGTGAGGGCGGGGAGGACGTCGCGGACCAGGTCGCCGGGGGTGGCGCGGCCGGCGTGGGTGGCGACGTTGAGGGCTGCGACGGTGCGTCCGGCGCGGTCGCGGACGGGCACGGCGATGGAGCGGAGGCCCTCCTCCAGTTCCTGGTCGGCCAGGGCGTAGCCGTCGCGGGCGGCCTGCCGTACGGCGTCGGCCAGCGCGGCGGGAGAGGTGATCGTGTGGCGGGTCAGCGGCCGGGGGGTGAGCTGCGCCAGGCGTTCCTCGGGCAGGCCGGCCAGCAGGACGCGGCCCACGGAGGTGGCGTGGGCGGGGAAGCGGGTGCCGACGGTGATGTCGACGCTCATGACGCCGGCGGTGGGCACGCGCGCCACGTAGACGACGTCGTCGCCGGAGAGCACGGCGACCGAGGCCGACGCGCGGACCCGGGCCACCAGGTCCGCCAGGTGCGGCTGGACGATCTGCTGGAAGGTCAGGGCGGACAGGCGGGCGTAGCCGAGCTCCAGCACCCGGGGCAGCAGGACGAACCGGGTGCCTTCGGCCGCCGCGTAGCCCTGCCGCTCCAGGGATCGGACCGCGCGCCGTACGGTGGCGCGGGGCAGGCCGGTGGCCCGGGCGGCGTCGGCGAGGGTGAGCCCGCCGGGCGCCGAGCCGAGCGCGACCAGCACGGCCAGGCCGCGGGCCAGCGACTGGAGGTAGGCCGCGCCCAGCTCCGCCTTCACGGCCGGTGAGGAGTCCGCGGCTCCGGCGGGTCGGGGAGCGGGCGAGTCCCCTTTCAGGGCCGGCTCCCTCAGGGCCGTCTCCATCGCGCCGACCGTCGCGCGCAGCCGGGGCAGGGCGTGCTCGCGCAGGCCCGCGACGTCGTGCCTGCTGGTGTGGCTGACCACGCTGGCCGCGCAGACGGCTCTGCCGTCCGGGGCGCGCACCGGCAGCGCGACCGCGACCAGGCCCGGCTCGACGAGCTGGTCGTCCTCGGCGCACGGCGCCGCGGGGCCGCGCAGGGCCAGCCCGGCGGCGCAGCGGTCGGCGGGGAGCGTGTCCCCGACCCGGAAGGTGATCGACAGGGCGCGCCGCCGGGGGAACTGGGCGACGAACCGGACGTCGTCGCCGTCCGGCACGGCCAGCGAGACCGACTCGTCGAGCTCGTCGGCGAGCCGCCGGGCGTGCGGGCCGAGGACCCGGGGCAGCCCGCTGCAGGCCAGGTAGGCCGCGCCCAGCTCCGCCAGAGGAGGGGCGACCAGCAGGTCGCGGCCCTCGGCCCGCAGATAACCGAGGTGCAGGAGGGTGGAAACGACGCGGTCGACCACCGATCGGGCCAGGCCGGTGGCGCGGACCAGGTCGGTGGCGCGTGCCCGTCGGGGATCGGCGCACAGCGCGCGCAGCACGGTCAGGCCGCGCTCCAGGGTTCCGGCCGCTTCCATCGCGCTCCTCGCTCAGCGGAGATCAGCGGAAGGATCCTTTGACAGGAGTGCCTCCGCTGCGGATACTCGTCTCCACGCTAGCGAACTGAAGTTCACTGAGCGAACAGCTCGCCCGGTGGGCGCGGCGGATCGGACGGAGCGTCGTGCGGACGGACACGGGAAGAGGCGGTCCGGGGACAGTGCCCGCAGCGGGCCCGGCGGCGGACCTGGCGGCAGGTCCGGAAACAGGCCCGGCAGCAGACCTGGCTACAGGTCCGGCAGCGGGCCGGGGGCGCGGCAAGGTGGCGGCCTCGGCCGCCGAGGCGCTGGCCGGGGTGCGCGACGGCGCCTCGTTCGCGGTCGGCGGCTTCGGCCTCAGCGGCATCCCGGCCGTGCTGATCCGGGCGCTGTACGAGATCGGCGTGACCGGCATCAGCGTCGTGTCCAACAACTGCGGGACGGACGGCGGCGGCCTGGGCGTGCTGCTGGCCGCCCGGCGGATCGCCCGGGTCACCGCCTCCTACATCGGCGACAACACCGAGTTCGCCCGGCAGTACCTGGCGGGCGAGCTGGAGGTCGAGCTGACCCCGCAGGGCAGCCTGGCCGAGCGGCTGCGCGCGGGCGGGTGCGGCATCCCCGCCTTCTACACCCCCGCCGGGGTCGGCACCCCGGTCGCCGACGGCGGGCTCCCGCTCCGCCACGCCGCCGACGGGTCGGTCGCGGTGGCCTCGCCGCCCAAGGAGGTCCGCGCGTTCGGCGGCCGGGCCTACGTCCTGGAGCACGCCATCACCACCGACTTCGCGCTGGTCCGCGCGGCCAGGGGGGACCGGCACGGCAACCTGGTCTTCGCCAAGGCCGCCCGCAACTTCAACCCGCTGGCCGCGATGGCCGGGCGGATCACCATCGCCGAGGTCGAGGAGCTGACCGAGCTGGACCCCGACGAGGTCCACCTGCCCGGGATCTTCGTGCAGCGGGTGCTCCCGCTCACCCCCGATCAGGCCGCCGACAAGGGCGTCGAGAAGCGGACGGTGCGCACCCCATGAGCTGGAGCAGGGACGAGATGGCCGCGCGGGCGGCGGCGGAGCTGCGCGACGGCGACTACGTCAACCTCGGCATCGGGCTGCCCACGCGCATCCCGTCGTTCCTGCCGGCCGGTACGGGCGTCGTGCTGCACTCGGAGAACGGGATCCTCGGCGTCGGCCCCTACCCGGCCGAGGACGAGGTCGACCCCGACCTGATCAACGCGGGCAAGGAGACCGTGACCGTGCTGCCCGGCGCGTCGTTCTTCGACTCGTCGCTGTCGTTCGGCATGATCCGCGGCGGTCACGTCGACGTGGCGGTGCTGGGCGCGATGCAGGTCTCGGCCCGGGGCGACCTGGCCAACTGGGCGGTCCCCGGCAGGCTGGTCAAGGGCATGGGCGGGGCGATGGACCTGGTGCACGGCGCCCGCAGGGTGCTCGTGGTCATGGAGCACACGGCCAGGGACGGCTCACCCAAGATCGTTCAGGAGTGCTCGCTCCCGCTCACCGGCCGGGCGTGCGTGCACCGGATCATCACCGACCTCGGCGTCCTGGACGTCACCCCCGGCGGGCTGCGGCTGGTGGAGACCGCCCCCGGGGTGAGCCCGGACGAGCTGCGCGGCCGCACCGGCGCGGAGGTCGTCGCATGAGCACGGGAGCGGTCTACGTCCTCGGCGCCGTGCGCACCCCCTTCGGCCGGTACGGCGGAGCGCTCGCGCCGGGCCGTCCGCCGGGGGCCTCCGGGGCCCGGATCACCGGCACGGTCGCCCACCGGCCGGCCGCCGCCGGATCCGGCACCGGCCCGGCCTCCCTGTGCATCGGCGTCGGTCAGGGCCTGGCCGTCATCCTCGAAAGGTAACCACCCCATGTCCCTCACCCAGGCCGACATCGACCGGGAGATCGCCGAACGGCGTGCCGCGGTCGCACCCGGCGACCATCCCGCGCGCGACTACGCCCCCTACCGCAGCACCCTGCTGCGCCACCCGAAGCAGCCGCCGGTCGCGGTGACCGATCCCGAGGCCGCCGAGCTGACCGGGCCGGTCTTCGGCGTCACCGACGTGACCGCCCTGGACAACGACCTGACCCGCCAGCACCCCGGCGAGCCGCTGGGCGAGCGCATCACCGTGCGCGGCCGCGTCACCGACCGCCACGGCCGCCCGGTCCGCGGGCAGCTCGTGGAGATCTGGCAGGCCAACGCCTCCGGCCGCTACCCCCACCAGCGCGACGACCACCCCGCGCCGCTGGATCCGAACTTCACCGGCGTCGGCCGCTGCCTGACCGGCGACGACGGCGAGTACACGTTCACCACGATCAAGCCGGGCGCCTACCCCTGGCGCAACCACGTCAATGCCTGGCGGCCCGCGCACATCCACTTCTCGCTGTTCGGCACGGCCTTCACCCAGCGCCTGGTCACCCAGATGTACTTCCCGGGCGACCCGCTGTTCCCCTACGACCCGATCCTGCAGTCGGTCACCGACGAGCGGGCCCGGCAGCGGCTGGTCGCCGCCTACGAGCACGACCTGTCGGTGCCGGAGTGGTCGCTGGGCTACCGGTGGGACATCGTGCTGGACGGCCCCGCCGCGACCTGGATGGAGGAGGGCCGGTGACGTCCTCCGCGTCGGCGTCGAACCGTGACCGGTTCGCCGAGGGCCGCGGCACCGGTCCTACCCCCTCGCAGACCGTCGGGCCGTTCTACGGCTACGCGCTGCCCTTCCCCGGCGGCGGCGACGTCGCCCCGGCCGGCGATCCGGCGGCGATCACCGTGCACGGCCGCGTGTACGACGGCGCGGGCGACGCGGTCCCCGACGCGCTGCTGGAGTTCTGGCAGGCCGACCCCGCCGGAAATCTGGCGGGCGCGCCGGGCAGCCTGCGCCGCGACCCGGTGACCGGCGCGGTCGCCGGCAGGAACGGGGTCGACTTCACCGGCTTCGGCCGGGTCGCCACCGACGCCGACGGCCGCTGGGTGCTGCGCACGCTGGCGCCCGGCAACGGCTACATCAGCGTCTGCGTGTTCGCCCGCGGCCTGCTGCACCACCTGTTCACCCGCGTCTACCTGGCGCCCGACCCCTTCCTCGACACGCTGCCCGCCGGGCGCGGGCGCACCCTCCTGGCCGAGCGGGAGCGCGAGGGCGTGTACCGGTTCGACATCCACCTGCAGGGCGAGAAGGAGACGGTCTTCCTTGACTTCGGATGACCCCCGGAGCCCGGACGGTTCCGGGGCGCCGCGGGAGGAGAGATGACGGCGCTGCACCACCGGATCGACGGCCCCGAACACGGCGAACCGCTCGTCCTCGGGCCCTCGCTCGGCACCTCGCTGCGGGTCTGGGAACCGCAGCTGGCCGCCCTGGCCCGCCGGTTCCGCGTGGTCAGGTTCGACCTGCCCGGCCACGGCGGGTCCGCTCCGGGCGCCCGCGGCGTGCGGACGATGGAGGACCTCGCCGACCTCGTGCTGGAGACGGCCGAGGCCTGCGGCCTCACCGGCTTCCACTACGCGGGGATCTCCATCGGCGGCGCGATCGGCGCGACGCTGGCCGTACGGCACCCCGGGCGGGTGCGGTCCCTGGCGATGCTCTGCTCCTCGGCCCGCTTCGGCGAGCCGCGGGCGTGGCGGGAGCGGGCCGAGGCGGTCCGCGCCGCGGGGACCGGGCCGCTGGTGGAGGCCGCCGCCCGGCGGTGGTTCGCCGGCCCCGTACGGCAGCCGCTCCTGGACGACCTCGCCGCCGCCGACCCGGCCGGGTACGCCGCCTGCTGCGACGCCCTGGCCGGCTACGACCTGCGCGGCTCCCTCGCGGAGATCACCGTCCCCACGCTGGTCCTGGCCGGGCGCGAGGATGGCGCGACGCCGCCCGCGCACGCCCGGCTGCTCGCCGACGGCATCCCCGGCTCCAGTCTGGTGGAGGTCCCCGGCGCCGCCCACCTGGCGGGCGTCGACCGGCCGGAGCCGGTCACCGCCGCCCTGCTCGCGCACCTGCCCGCGCAGGAGGGGACGACGGTCCGGCGCGAGGTGCTCGGCGACGACCACGTGGACCGGGCGATCACCCGCACCACGGCCTTCACCCGCGACTTCCAGGACCTGATCACCCGCTACGCGTGGGGGGAGATCTGGACCCGTCCGGGCCTGGACCGCCGCACGCGCAGCTGCGTCACGCTGACCGCGCTGGTGGCCCGCGGCCACCTGGAGGAGTTGGGCATGCACGTGCGCGCGGCGCTGCGCAACGGCCTGTCGGCCGACGAGATCGGCGAGGTGCTGCTGCAGACCGCGGTCTACTGCGGGGTGCCCGCCGCCAACGCCGCCTTCGCCGTCGCCCAGCGCGTGCTGGCCGAGACCGCCCCCGGCACCCCGGGGGAGCGACCGTGAACCGCATCCGGTGCGCGTCCGTTCAGCCCGGCGGGCGCCGGGACCGCGCGCAGCAGAGGGCGGCCGCCGCGCGGAGCAGGGGATGGTCGCCGTGGCCGAGCCGGTCGGCGGCGCGCGTGACGTCCGCCAGCACAGCGGGATCGCGTGCCTGGACCCCGAGCACCAGCAGGGGAGCGAGGTAGGACGACCAGACGGCCCGGCCGCCCGGCGGCGCGGTCCGCAGCGCTTCGGGCGCCTTTCGCGTCCACGACCGGATCTCCTCGGGGTCAGCGCACGGCAGCGGGGGGAGGGGCGGTTCGGGGCGCCGGTCCTGGGGACGGGGGAGGAGCCGCAGGCTCCGCCTGCGGACGGCGGCGGCCAGGACCGCCACCGTGGTGGTGTGGTAGCAGGTGCCGAACAGGTAGGCGGCCGCCTTCTCACCCGACAGGCCGCTCATCACCTCGGGGCGGTGCACGGGGCTGGGCACGGCGCCGTCCGGCCGCTGGGCCCGGGCCAGGGCGTTCCACCCCTGACGCGCCGTCGGGCCGGTTCCGTGCCCGTCGTCCAGCGCCGTGGCGCACAGCAGCAGTTCCGCCAGGAGGTCCAGGCTGCCGCGGGAGAGATGGACCCCGAGCAGCACCTGTACGGTCTCGCGCAGGCGGGCCGCCTCCGCGGTTCCGCCGGGGAGACGGCGGTGGCGGCCGAAGTCCGTCATGTAGAACAGCACGTGGGTGAGGGCGTAGGTCTCGCTTTCCGTCAGCTGCAGCAGATCCGGGCCGAGAGCGGCGATGCTCTGGCCGTGGAGCGTGCGGGCGTCGGGCAGCGAGGCGGGGGCGGTGAAGCCGCCGCGGTCGATGAAGTAGCGCAGTTCGATCCTGTTGACCACGGGTTTGTAGGGCCGGGCGTGGCCGCCCGCGTCGGCGGCGAGCAGTTCCTGGCAGGCCGCGCGCAGTGCGGGCTGAGGGCGGCCGAGCAGGTCCAGGAGGGCGACCAGGTTGAGATGGTAGGGGAAGAACTCGTCACCGCGGGCCAGGCCGTGTCCGAAGTCCGCTCCGGCGGCGACCTGGGCGGCCAGGTCGAGCGCGCGCGCGGACAGCGGCGCGTGCCTGGGGAGGACGCCTGTCTGCTCCAGCACGCGCACCAGGCCCACGAGCTCCAGGAGAGGGCCCGGCCGGAAGGGGCGCCGGGGCAGGAACCGCTCCCAGCGCGGGGGCGCGAACCACTCCAGGTGCGCTTCGAGCCAGCCCAGCGCGCGGGTGAGCACCCGCTCGGCCGCCTCGTCCTCGTCCGCGGGCCTGCCGCCCGTCCGGGCGTGGGCGGGCAGCGGAGGCCAGGAGACGTCACCCGCCGCGGCGCTCATCGGCCGCTCCGGATCCGCAGCAGGGCCAGGACCGCCGCCAGCATCGCGCCCAGCACGCACAGGTCCGTCCACCACGGCAGCAGGCCGCCCGTGCCGAGCAGCGCCTGGCGGGCCAGGTCGACGGCGTACGTCATGGGGTTGAGGTGCATGACCCAGGCGAGCCAGTCGGGGGCGTCCTGGGGGCTGAAGACCGACCCGGACAGGAACAGCATGGGGAACATGGCGAGCTGCACCGTGGCCTGCAGCGTCTGCACGCGTTCGATGACGGTGGCCAGGCAGAGGCCGATGACGCTGAAGACGACGGCGGCGAGCGCGTAGCAGCCGAGCGCGGCGGTGAACCGGCCCGGGGTCAGGGACACCCCCGTCAGCGGGGAGAACGCGAGCATCACCGCGCTCTGGGCGGTCACCATCCCCGCGCCGGCCGCGATCTTCCCCAGGGGCAGGCAGATCCGGGGCACCGGGGCGACCAGGAGTTCGCGCAGCACGCCGTACTCCCGGTCCCAGGCGTAGGTCTGCCCGGAGGCGACGCCGATCGAGACGACCTGGATGGCGATGATGCCGGGAAGGACGTAGGCGCTGAACGGCACCGAGCCGACCGAGCCGATCATCCCGTTGAAGCCGACCGCGTAGACCAGGACGAAGAACAACAGCTGCACGGCCTGGCTGAGGAGCATGCCCGGGCGTTTGACCTGCCGCAGCAGGTCGCGGTGGGCGATGACGCCGACGGCGCGCAGCGCTGTCCGCAGCGGCTGGTCGGCGGCGGGCGGGGGAGCGGCGACGGTGGTCGCGGTCATGGGATCTCCTCGCGGTACGCGGACGTCGCGCGCGGGGCGGGGGAGGGGCTCACCGTGTGATCACACTCCCCCGCCCCGCCCCCGGCCCGTCGTGTCCGGCTGCGGCCAGGTAGACGTCGTTCATGGACGGGTGGTGCACCGAGAGCGTCAGGCCGGGGACGTCCAGAGCCCGGACCACCTGGGCGATCAGGGCTTCGGGATCGGCGCAGTGCACCGCGACCCCGCCGGGTTCGAGCAGCGCGTCGAAGCCCGCCGTGCGGAGCTGCCTGACGGCGGCCCCGTGGTCGGCGCAGGTCACCACGATGCGGGAGGAGTCCAGGCTGCCCTTGAGCTCGCCGAGGCTCCCCTGCCGGACGATCCGGCCCTTCGCGAGGATGACGATCTCGTCGGCGTACTCCGCCTCGTCCATGTAGTGCGTCGCGTACAGGATGGTGACGCCCAGCTCCCGGCGCAGCAGCAGCAGGTCGGCCCAGACGGCGGCGCGCGCGCTCGGGTCCAGGCCGTTGGTGGGCTCGTCGAGGACGATCAGACCGGGACGGTGCAGCAGGGCGCGTGCGATCTCCACCCTGCGGGCCAGCCCTCCCGACAGCTCCTCGATCGCCTGGCCGCGGCGGTCGGCCAGGCCGAACAGGTCGAGCATCAGGTCGATGCGGGCCCGGGCGTCCTCGCGCGCCATGCCGAACAGGCGGGCGTGGAACCACAGGTTGCGCTCGACGGACAGCTCCTTGTCCAGGGTGCGCTCCTGGAAGACCAGGCCGAGACGGCGGCGTGCGGCAGTCGGCTCCGCGCGGACGTCGTGGCCGAAGACCCTGACCGTGCCCTCGTCGGGCCGGGAGGCCGTCGACAGCACGCTCAGCAGACTGGACTTGCCGGCGCCGTTGGGGCCGAGCAGCGCGGTGACGCGGCCGGGCGGAGAGGCGATCGACACGTCCCGGACGGCGGTCACCTTGCCGTGGCGCACGACGAGACCGGTTATCTCGAAGGCCGCCGGCGTCTCCGTCCCCGACGGCCCGGTCATGCCAGCCCCAGCGTGCGGTCCCACGGCAGCGCGCCGTCGTCGACGGGCAGGAGCGCGAGCGCCACGCCCGCGGCGCCTTCCAGCATGCCCGCGGTGTCCACGCCCCGGTGCGGGACCGGGGAGCGGGCGGCGGCCGGGAAGCGCATGAGGTGGCGGAATCCGAAGGGCGCGTCCCGGTCGGCGCAGGACAGCACTTTCCCGGTCAGACGCCGGCACGCGGCGCGCAGCCCGGGATCGCCGGTGATCTGCGCCGCCCGGGCCACGATCCGCAGCAGGCCCCCGTAGCCGTGGCAGATGGTGGCGCCTTCGATCGCCCACAGGGACTCGTCCCGCCGCAGTGCGGCGTGCAGCGCGTCGAGGGCGGCGGCGCACCAGTCGGGCCGGTCCATGGCCCTGCCCGCGCGGAGCAGCGCGGCGGCCACCCCGGGGGTGCCGTAGCACCACGCGGTGCGGGTGAACAGCCGGTGCGGCCTGCGCGGGGCGAGCTCGTGCTCCCAGCCCGCTCTGGCCGGCCAGTACGGCCCGGCCTCGTCGTGCAGCGTCCAGCTCAGCAGCCAGCCGGCGATCCGGTGGACGGCCTCGCGCATGCCGGGGTGCTCGCGACCGGACTCGTGGGCCGAGCAGAGCACCGCGAGCGGTCCGGTGATGCCGTGCGCCATGCCGAGGTTGAAGTCCCCGCGGGGGTACGTCTCCCGGTCGCGCGGGCTGAGCTGGAGCTCGGCCGGCACCCACCATCCGGGGACGTCGCGGCCGTCGACCCGGACCGGCTCGGTGAGCCGGACGAGGTGGTGCAGCGACTCGGTGAGGGCCTGCTCCACGTCCGGTCCGGTCTCGGCCGGGTCGGCGGCCGAGTCCAGGAGCAGGCGGGTCGTCCCGGACAGGCCGTTGATCAGGTCGTAGGCCGCCCAGTCGACGCCGGGGGCGCCGGATCGGACGTGGTCGCGGAAGACCCGCAGCCGGTTGAGCTGGTCCTGGGCGACCCACGCCGCCAGCTTCCGGCGCAGCGGGCCGTAGTGCCCTTCGGGGCCGGCGCACGTCTGGGCGGCGGCGAGCAGCGCGGCGGGACCGGAGAACAGGCCGTGGCTCGGCGCCGAGTTCAGGGCCTGCCCGGCGGCGGCGAGGTGCCGGTGCGCGACCTGCCGCCAGCCGTCGTCGCCGCGGGCCAGCTCACCGTAGAGCAGGGCGGTGCCGGGGAGTCCGTTGGCGAGGGTCAGCGGTCCCCACATCACGGCGTCGTAGACGGGGTCGCGGTTGTCGTCGCGGGAGGCGACGGCGGCGACGTGCCCGGGGTCGGCGAGCCGCTCGGCGACCAGGGCGACGGCGTCCCGGGAGCGGGTGGCCGTGGCGGTCGTGGTGGTCGTGGTGGTCATGGGCGATGCCTCCGGCGGTTGAGGTGGTCTTGTACGGCGCCGCGGGCGATGCCGAGGACGGCCAGCTCGCGGGCCCCCTCGCCGCCGAAGAGGCGGTTGCAGGCCATGTGCATCAGGCTGCCGACGACCCGTCCCTCCGGAGTGACGGCGGCCGCGCGGACGACCTCGGCCAGCCGGCGTGCCGCCTCGTCCCTGGGCCGCAGGGCCTGGAGGATGCGGGCGCCCGCCGGGTCGCCGGCGAGGGCGGGCCAGCCGCCGTAGGGGTCGATGAGGCCGCGCCAGTGGGCGGGACGGGCGCGGAACGCGGCGGGGAGGTCGTGCCGTGCGCCGGTCATGGACAGCCACGCCGCGGCGCCGTCGTCGCCGCAGTCCTCGGTGGCCAGCGGGTTGCCGGGGGAGGGCGGCCCGAAGGCGTGGGCCAGCGCGGCGCAGGAGATGGCGGCCAGGTCGTCGACCCCGTGGTCGTTGGCCGGGTCCTTGGCCAGCCGCAGCAGCTCGATGGCGGCTTCGCTGTCGCGCTGGAAGACCTGCTCGGCCGAGTGCTGGGCGACGGGGCCGCCGTAGCGCTCGGTCTCCGGGTCGTACTCCGCGACGGAGTGGCCGCGCAGGACTCCCTGCTGCTGCCACCGCCGCAGGAGCGCCCCGACGGCGGGAGCGGCCGCGCCCCACAGCTCCTCGGGACGGGCGCCGTGCAACCGCAACCGCAGGTGGTGGCCGCCGTGGTCGGTGTAGCGGATGAAGAACCAGGCGTCGGCGCCGTGGCGGCGCGCCAGGTCGACCAGCTCGGGGATGTGGTCGCGCAGCAGGTCGTCCTGGGTGCGGGCCGAGCCGTGCAGCTTGAGGTAGAGCCACTCGCCGCCCAGGCCGTGCACGGTGCGCCCGGGCCGGCCGCGCCCGGCGTACGGGCGGCGGCGGGGCGTGCCGGATCTGCGGGTCAGCGGGACGACCAGCTCGCAGACGTGGCCGGCGAGCGGGCTGTCCAGCCAGTTCTCGTACTCGCCGGGGATCTCCTGGGCGATCAGGTCGGCGTGCCGGAGCACCTGGTCGAACAGCAGCTCGCGGTGCCAGGTCCGGTCGAGGTCGAGGAGCAGGCGCTGGTCGGTGGTGACGGCGAGGATCCGGCGCGGCACGTCCCAGGCGGCCCGCCACTCGCCGATCGCGCGGTCCCGGGCGGCGGCCCGCGCGTCGGCGCTCTCCGCCCGCGCCGCCTCGGCGCGGGCGCGGATCCCGTCCAGGCGCCACACGGCGCAGGCCAGGACGAAGCGTCCGTACCGCACCCGTGGCACGAAGGGCGCGTCGACGAGCGGTCCCCAGTTCCAGGGCTCCCACAGCCGCTGGCCCTCCAGCCCGATCTCCCACAGCAGCCGCACGGCGTTGGGCGCCTGGGCGGGGGCGCTGACCATATTGCCGAGGACGGGGACGATCTCGCGGCCGGTGGGCAGGTGGACGGCGGTGAGCCGGTCCAGGGTGGCGCCGACGCCGATGTCGCTCAGCCGGAGTTCCTCGGTGCCGGGGGAGCCGGGGACGCCCACGCTGATGCGCCGACCGGTGGCCGGGACGGTGTGGGCGAGGTTAGCCGCCCGGCCCGAGCGTGTCCTGAAGGCGAGGTCGACGGGGACGGCGCCGTGGACGTGCACGGGGTTGCCGCGGTGCAGAGCGGCGAATTCCGCCCGCCAGGCGGGGTGCTGGTCGGCGAACCGGGCGAAGGTGGAGCCCGCGCGGTGCGAGCCGGGCGAGGGGGACAGGAAGACCAGGAAGTCCCCGTCGTCCAGCGCCTCCACCGAGGGGGCGACGACCTGGACGGTCACCTCGCAGGAGTTGGGCAGGTCCGCGTGGTCGGCGGTGTCGTGGCACAGCTCGTCGAGGTCGGCGTCGCCGAGGACGACCTCGCGCTGCCGGGTGCGGTGCGCGGCGGCGGTCAGCCGTGCCATGGCGCGGTCGCGGCGAGCGGTGCGGAAGTCGTCGGGCGGGACGGGCGCCGCCTCGCTGTTCGGCCAGCCGTAGCCCGCCGGGGCGCCCAGTCCCGTCGACTCGTCGAGGAGCTGCAGGATCGGCACCAGGCGGTCGGCTCCGTAGACGTCGAGGAAGCGGCGGTGGTAGTCGCGCAGCGCGAACAGGCCGAGCTTGGGGCGTGACAGGCGCCACATCACCCCCGTGGCGTGCTCGATCACCTCGCGGACCGCGTACGGCAGGTGCAGGCGGGCGTCCAGGCGGGTGTCGATGTGCACCGGCGTGTCGTCGGGCTCGATCGACCGTGCCGTGTCCAGCAGCCGGTCGAGGTGCGCACGGCCCGCACCGACGGCCCGGGCGTCGTAGGCCTTCCGCTCGCGCTCCACTCTCAGCAGGGCGTCGTGTATCCGCCGGGTCTCCTCGGACGGGCCGGTGACGCGGGTGAGCAGGTCCAGGACGTGGCGCAGCGGGTCGCCGCCGTCCAGCGGGGGCCGCAGGCCGGTGATGAGGATCTCCTGGCGCACCAGTTCGGCGAGCAGCTCCCGGACCCGCCCGGCGGGAGCGCCGGGGAAGGCCGTGACGATGCGCCGGACCAGTTCGCCGTAGGGCAGCGGCGCCGAGGATTCGGCCATCACCCGTTCGACGACGGGTGTCCTGCGCACCGACGCGGTGGAGCGGACGTCGGCGCCCCCGGTGAGCCGGGCTCCCTGGGAGGAGGCGCACGTGAGGACGAGCCGCTCTCCGCGGGTGATCAGGGACTGGTGGGCCTGGACGGTGAGCGTGGACAGCACGGCCGGGTCGCGTTCGAGGCGATGGCCGATCCTGGTGAGCCACTGCATGTCGGCGTGGGTGCGGGTGCGGTGCGCCGTCCCCCGCTCCACTTTGGCGGCGGAGTCGAACTGCCCGGTCGTCACGCCGGCGAACAGGCCGAAGGGGGTGGGACGGGTCCGCATCCTGATGTCGTAGCGCAGCGTGGCGAGCGCGGCCCGGCGCAGCTGGTTCGCCTTGATCCCGGTGGCGCCGTGCTCGGCGACACGGCCGATCATGGCGCTGAGGCTGGGGGAGGCCAGGGCGATCGCCTCGCTCAACGCGGTGTCGGCGGAGGCCGAGGCGAGGATGTCGGCGCACGCCCCGAGATCGTGCGGTCCCTCCGCCGGGAGGGGCGGGCCGCAGATGTCCGGCACCAGCGGTGCCCGGTGCAGGAAGACGTCTCCGGCGACGAACAGTGCTTCCTGTGACGATCCCTCCACGGAGATTCCCTTCCTCGCTCCTGGTCGCCAGGTTTCCGGAACGGCCCGTGGGGCCGGGCGGGTGCCCGGCCCCACGGGCGTGTGCGGGTGCGGTCAGCAGCAGTGGCTGCAGCCGGAGCCGCCGCCTTCACTGGTGCAGCCCGGGGTGCACCACGAGACGCTGGTGATGGCCGGGCTGGCCAGGGACTGCTCCACGCCGATCTCCAGGTCCAGCTGGAACAGGTCGGCGGTGTTCTGCGGCAGGGCCGGGGAACTGATTCCCATGATTACTCCTTCGAATAATCGAACAGGTGTTCGCGGATTGCGTTCCGTAAATCACGCAATCATGGGCATTCCTGACTTATCAATGCTTTTGGTCCGCATTGGCAGTGCTGTCAGTGCCGGCAGCTCCGACGTGGCAGGACGATGACCTGCGGCCGGATCGGCAGGAGCCGGAGCGGTGGCAGGACCCGTCGGCAGACGGGGTGGCAGGACGGAGGGCGCGGGGAGAACGGCCGGGCGTGAACCGTGAACCGATCGCGGTTTTCCGGATACGTACATGGCGTGTGTCCGGACGAGGATTTACTCACCGCCGTCGCCCGCGGCGACCAGACGGCTCTGCGCGCCCTGTACGAGAGGCACGCCGCCGCCATGTTCCGCCTCATCCGCAGGCTCACCTCCGACCACGGTGTGGCCGAGGAGATCCTGCAGGAGACGTGGCTGGCGGTGTGGCGCTCGGCGGAGGGCTTCCGCGGCGAGTCCTCCGTACGGGGATGGCTCATGGGCGTGGCCCGGCGGCAGGCCCACAACCAGCTGCGCAGGCCCCGGCTCCAGCCCGCGGACCTGGCCGAGGTGCAGGACGTGCCCGACCCCGAGCCGGGCGTGGAGGACCGGCTCGTGCGGGAGGCCGAGCACACGGAGCTCCTGTCGGCCGTCAACGCCCTGCCCGAGCATCTCCGCGAGGTCCTCGCGCTGGTGCTGGTCGAGGAACTCGCCTACCCGGAGGTGGCCACCGTGCTGTCCATCCCGGTGGGCACGGTCAAGAGCCGGATGTCCCACGCGCGAAGGCGGCTGGGCAACATGATCGCCGCTGCGCGGTTGGAAGGATCGGGACGACGATGACGGAACACTGCCCAGACGACGTCCTGGCGCGTCTCGCGCGGACCGGGCCGGACGGCCGGGGTCAGCGGCACCTGGACGACTGCTCCGACTGCCGCAGGAGACTGGCGCTGTGGCGGGACGTCGCCTCGGTGATGCGCACGGAGGCGGCCGAGCAGGCCGCCGCCCTGCCGCCCTTCGACCTGTTGCTGGGACCGGCGCTGGCGGGCGCCGAGGCGGGCACGCGGCCGTCGGCGGCCTTCTCCGCCGTCGCCGCGACGGCCGCGTCCGGGCGTGCCCGTCGCGCGAACCGTCCCTGGCGGACGGCGTGGCAGCTGGTGACGGGGCAGGCCGTGCTGATGCCCCGATCCTGGATCCCGCTGAGCGCCGCCGGCTTCGCCGGCGCGACGCTGCTGGCCCATGTGCAGGAGCGGTTCGGGCTGCGCCTGTTCGGCGCGGTGGCGGTGCTGGTCGTGCTGTTCGGCGCGTTGACGGCGGCCTCGCCGCGGCGCGACCCCCGGCGCGAGCTGCTGTTCACCCTGCCGATCTCGCCCACGGTGGTTTTCCTGGGCCGGATGACGGTGGTGCTCTGCGCCGACGTGGTGCTGGCCATGATCTGCTCGACGCTGGTGGACGGGCCGGGCTGGTGGGGCGTGGTGTCGAGCTGGCTCGGTGAGGCGCTGCTGGCCGCGTCCCTGGCCCTGGCGCTGTCGGTGCGGATCGCTCCGGCCGCGGGCGCGGCGGCGGGAGGCGCGTTGTGGGTGCTGGGCGTGGTGAGCGGGCCCGAGGGCCTGTTCGCCACCCCGGTCGACGGCCTGCTCGGCATGCTGACGTCGACGACCCCGTGGACGCTGGTCCTGGCCGCAGCCCTGCTGGGATGGGCCGCCGGCGCCATGCGATCGCTCACCGGGACGGCCTCCGCCGCCTGGTCGCCGCGCTCGGCGGACGGCTCCGACCGGCTTTGACGCGAGCCCCGGCCGGCGGCGGGGTCCGTACGCCGATCGGCCCGCCGGGTCTCCCGGAAGCCCTGCCGCCGGCCGCCGCCCGCACGGGAGGATTTCTCGCCCGGATCGTGAACCACGGCTCTGCGGACCGCTACGTACCAGGTACCGGAAGGCAGGACGCCGACCGGGCGGAAGCGGGGTTCCTCCACGAGGGACGTCGCCCGGCCGCGACCGACCAGGGAAGGCCACGACATGACCACTGCGACGTGGTGGAGACACGAGGTCCGCCGTTGCGGCAGGCAGGCGTTCGCCCTGCCGGTCCTCGCGGCGCTCCTGGCCTACGCGGCGGTGGCCGCGGGCCCCGGCGCGGGCATGCTGCTCGGACGTTCGCTGATGAGCTGCGCTCTGCCCGCCGCCACGGCGCTGGCCTGCGCGGCGGTGGTGGCCCGCGAGCCGATGCTGGAGCTGCACCTGTCGCTGCCCACCGCTTATCCGCGCACGGTCACCCGCCGCCTGGCCTGGCCGGGGGCCGTCGCGGCGGCGGCGGCCCTGGCGCTGGCGGCATCGGTGACGCTCACCGGGCGGTTCTCCGATCCCGCGACCGTGTTCCTGGAGATGGCCGGCCTGGCCGTGCTGCTGTCGGGCGGTGCGATGCTGGCGACGGCCCGGTTCGCGTCGGCCGCGCCCGCCACCGGCCTGGTCGTCGCCGCGGTCCTCGCCAAGCTGCTCCTGCTGGACCGGGTGGTGCCCGCAGGACTGGCGCAGGCGCTGCCCGCGTCCGCGACCGGCATCTGGCTGGCCGCTCTGGCGTTGCGGGAGTTCGGCCGCCACGGCCGGGCCGGCGACCGGCTCGGCCGGGGGACCGGCCCCCACCACGGCATCGGGGAGGCGTGATGACCGCGCTGTTGTGGATCTTGAGGTACGAGGCCCTGATGGCGGTCCGCCGCCCGGTCGTGTGGGGCGCGGTGCTGCCTCTGGCGCTGCTCAGCCTGCTGCTGTCCGCGACCTGGCCCGCCGTGACCGGCCACGGCGACCCGGCGGCCCGGCTCGGCGCCGCCGCGGTGCTCGTCAACACCTTCTGCACCCTGGGGGTGGGGCTCGCGCTCACCGACCGGCTGCGCCGCGCCTCCGAATCGCGCGGCATGCCCGAGCTGCTGGCCACCACCCCGACCGGGCCGCTGCCCCGTACGGCCGGATCCCTGGCCGGTCCGCTGCTGACCGCGCTGGCACCGGTCGCCGCGCTCCTCCTGCTGTACGCGGTGGTGGTCTCCGTCGTCGAAGGCTCCGCGGCACCCCTCGGCTCGGCGCTGGTCTCCCTGGTGACCGCCGTTCTGCCGGCGGCGCTGCTCGTCACGGCGTTCGCCGGGCTCCTCGGCGTCCTGCTGCCCGTGGCCGCGGCACGCGCCGCCACGGTCGTGGTGTGGCTGTGGGCCTGCCACTTCCCGCCGGTCTTCTCCCCGGTGCCCACCGCGACGGGCACCGTCCTGTCGCCGCTCGCCGGATACCCCCTGGTCGCCTGGGCGCACGCACCGGAGGTGTGGGCGGCACGGCAGGGCACGGGAGCGCTGCGCCCCGCGGTCGGCGACGCGACCGCCCTGCTGAACGTCGCGCTCATCCTCGCCATGGCCGTGGTCTGCTACGCGCTCGGCCACTTCGCCGCCCGCGTCCGGCGACACGCGGCGGCCTGACCGCCGCCTGCGCCGCAGAGCGGAGCCTTCCTCCCAAGGAGATCCAATGACCATCACCACCGAGCGGCTGACGAAGGTGTACTCCGGAGGACGCCGTGCGCTGGACGGCGTCGACCTCGACATCGGCGGCGGCACCGTCGGTCTGCTGGGCGCCAACGGCGCGGGCAAGACCACCCTGCTGCGCATCCTGACCGGTGTGCTGCGCCCGACCTCCGGCCGGGTGGTCGTCGCCGGCCATGACCTGTCGACCGGCGCGGGACTCACCGCCCTCAAGCACACCCTGGGCTACCTGCCGCAGGAACTGTCCCTCTACCCCGATCTGACCGCACGGGAGTTCCTCGACTACATCGGGGTGCTCAAGTGCATCGACGACAGGCGTGAGCGCCGCCGCCAGGTCGACGAGCGGATCGCCGAGGTCGGTCTGCAGGAGCGGGCCGACGAGCGGCTGGCCGGGTTCTCCGGCGGTATGAAGCGGCGGGTCGGCATCGCCCAGGCGCTGATGGGAGATCCGTCCGTGCTGATCGTGGACGAGCCCACCACCGGTCTCGACCCGCACGAGCGGATGCGCTTCCGTACCCTGCTGGCCGGGCTGGGCCGCGGCCGCACCGTGCTGCTGTCCACGCACATCCTCGACGACGTCGCGCAGACCTGCCCCGAGGTGGCGGTGCTGGCCGCCGGCCGCCTGCTCTTCCACGACGCCACCACCGCCCTGGTCAACCAGGCCGCGGGCTACACCTACCTCTGGAAAGCCGCCGGTCCCGCAGGCGGCCCGCCGCCCGGCGCCGAGGTGGTGAGCGCGGTGACGACCGCCGAGGGCTCCGAGTACCGCATCGTCACCGCCGTCCCACCGGCGGGGGCACGTCCGATCGCACCGTCGCTGGAGGACGGCTACGCCGCCCTGCTCGCCGCCGACGGCGCGGCCCGGCCGTCCACCACCGCACTCCACCAGTGAAAGGACCGACGAATGACCGACGAACATCGGCGTCCCGCCACCGCCTCTGCTCGCGCCGCCGCCGCGGCACCGATCCTGGCGGGGGCGGCACTGCTCCTGACCGCCTGCGGCGGCAGCGGGCAGGCCGATCCCGCCACCCGTGAACCCGTGGCGCTGCCCAGCCCCACCGCGGCCGCGCAGCAGGTGAGCGAGCGGAACTTCGGCTACACCTGGCCGCTGACGGTCGACCACGGCACCGCCGAGTGCCGCGACGGGGACCGCGCCGTCTTCACCGCCCCCGACGGCACGACGTACGCGCTCAACGAGCGCGCCCGGGAAGCCGGCTACGCCGCCGTCGACCCGGTGCGCCTGTCGGGTGAGGGCGGCGGCAAGGTGAGTCTCGGCCCGCTGCTCAGCAGGACCATGAAGCTCTGCCGGTTCGCCCGATGACCGGGAGCGGAGAGGTACGCGCACGAACCACGAACGTGATCAAGGAATCGGCCCGACAATGATGATCACCGAACTCACGGGGGACCGCATTGCGCCGGCACGCTTCGCAGGCTGTCGAACTCAACGTCCTGGCCCACTCCGGGCTGAAAGCCCACTTCGACTCACCGAACACCTCCCTCAACACGATCCGCTCCGGCCTGGACCACGTCGACTTCGTCGACAGTGAGGACCTCGCCGCGTCCGACGAGTCACTCGACCTCCCGCTGCTGACACCGGTCACCAGCGAGCTCCAGGCCGAGGGACTGCGCACCCTGCGCGTACGGAACCCGCTGGCCCTGCTCATCGCGGTCACCACCGACGTCTCGGGATTCCAGACCTACGACGCGATCCGCTCGGGCGCGAATTTCGTGCTCAATCTCGCCATACCCGGCGAGAGCCAGAGCGACATGCTGTACGGGCTGCTGCGGACGCACTGCATGACGGCTCCCACCGACACCGCCACCCCGCTGCAGGCCGTCCCCGCGGAACACGGCGCCGCCCGGGGGAACCCGCCGGAACGGCACGGTCCGGCGGGCGGGACACGGCACCAGGACTCCGCCCGGCACCCGGGCGCGTCCCCCCGCTCCGGCCGCGCGCCGGGGGAGCGACCCTCGCAGCCGCTCCCCCGGGAGTACGACAGGGAGCTGACGCGGCTGCTGTGCACGTCCATGACCATCTCCGAGATCGCCCGGCGCTACTACTGCTCCGAACGGTCCATGTACCGCCGCATCCGGAGGCTGTACGACGACCTGGCCGTCGGATGCCGCACCGAGCTGATCGCCCTGGCCTCCGAGCTCGGCCTGAACCGGCCGCCGGTGTCGCGCGCCGGCTGAAGGCCTCCGGCCGCCCGTACGCCCCTCCTCGCGGGTACGGGCGGCCGTACGCCGTCCTCTGCGGGGGTCAGCGGACACCGGCATCGGAGGCTTCCAGCAGCCGGAAGAACCCCGCCTCCACATCCCCGTCGGCGGCGAGGCCCGCGAGGGAGCCCTCGTACCGGGTGCGACCGGCCACCAGCACCTGCACCCGGTCGCAGACCTGGGCGACCTCCGCCAGTTGGTGGCTGGCGATCAGCACCGTCACGCCTTCGCCGGCCAGCGAGCGGATGATCCCGCGCATCTCCCGGATGCCGACCGGGTCCAGGCCGTTGGTGGGCTCGTCCAGGACGAGCAGCCGCGGCCTGGCCAGCAGGGCGACGGCGATCCCCAGCCGCCAGCGCATGCCCAGGGAGTACGTGCCGACCTTCCGGGTGCGGGCGCCGGTCATCCCGACCAGGCGCAGCGCCGGATCGATCCACCCCTCGGGCACGCAGCGCAGCCGGGCGTGCACCCTCAGCGTCTCGTCGCCGGTCAGCGCCGGCCACAGTCCCGGCACCTCGATCAGCGCACCCACCTCGGACAGCGACTCCCGCCCGACCGCCCTGCCGAAGATCTCGATGTCGCCCGACGTCGGCCGCTGCAGGCCCAGCAACGCCTTCATGAGGGTCGTCTTGCCGGCGCCGTTGGGCCCGAGCAGGCCGTAGACCTCCCCTCTGCCCGCCGTGAGGTCCACACCGTCCAGAGCGCGGTGCGCGCCGTAGTGTTTGTGCAGCCGGCGGATCACGAGTGCCGGGGCCGCAGGCGGTTGCGGCGTTCCGGGGAACGGCGAGCTCATCGTCAGATCTCCTTACGGCTCATGTGCACGCTGCCGGCGACCAGCAGGAGCGCGGTGAGGACGGCGGACAGGGCCACGGCGAGCGGGATCGCCGACATGTCGGTCACGGGGCTGCCCTCGGGCAGCGGAACCCCGTTGGGCCCGATCCCGGCCAGCGGCAGGACCACCCGCATCGGCCAGGCGAAGGGGACGGCGTACCAGAAGTCCTTGTCCGACACGAGCGCCCCGCACAGCAGGCCCGCGACGCCCACGCCGACGCTGGGGCCCGTGCCCCACAGCACCGCGACCAGTACGGCCATGGCCGTCATGGACAGGCCCACCAGCCACGGCAGGTAGACCGCCGCCGCCACCGTCCCCAGGGCGTCGGGGAAACGCCCGGTGATCAGTGCGCCCGCGGAGAGCATCACCAGGAGCACGGTGGAGGAGACGAGGGCCAGGGTGCCCAGCGCGACCACCTTGGCGACGAAGTAGCGTCCGCGCGGCACGCCGTACGACAGGAGAAGGCGCCAGGCGTCCTGGTCGGCACGGACCGACAGCGCCGCGGCCAGACCCGCCGTCATCGGCACCAGCACCCCCCAGAACTCGAGCGTCACGTTGCGGAAGACCTCGAAGGTCTGGCCCGCTTTCGCCTCGGGCGACCCCAGGGCGCCGAGGAAGAGCGGAACGGTGATGACCATGGGGGCGATGAGGTGGTACCAGGCGAGGAACCCGCGTCTGCCGCGGATGAGCTCGGTCCCCACCACGCTCGCCAGCGAGGGGGAGTCGCGTCGCCTCGTCGGAGGTGGGGCGGGTGCGGCGGCCGTGGTGTTCACCGTGTCTCCTTTGCTCGGCCGATCGTGGTCACGCCCTGTACGTAGCGGCCGCCGGCTGCGTGGTTCACCGCGCGGACCCGGAACGTCCCGCCGCCGGCGGGGAGCGGCAGTCGGCGGACAACTGACGGCGCACTGCCATCCGGCCTGCCAGAGGGTGAATTCCGCGATGCCGGATGCGAGGGTCGAAGAAGCCGCCGGACCGGTGATCTTCCGACACCGCGGCCCGGCGCGTTCCGGTCCACCCCAGTGTTCCGGTCCACTCCAGTCAGGAAGGAACGACCATGAAGCCCCTTCACCGCCTGTTCGTCACCGGCACCGCGGCGCTCGCCCTCGGAGGACTCGCCGTACCCGCCGCGTCCGCGGCCGGCGCCCCCGCCGCGGCACCGGTGGCCGAAGCCGGGATCCTGAAGGTCTGGCACGCCACGGTGCAGTGCCAGATCGTCCGGATCAGCGACAACAACGTCGTCGGCTACGACAGGGCCGACGGCACGGGCAACACCCAGGAAGCGGCCGTTCAGGACGCGGCCCGCAACATCCCCGTGCCGCAGGGCCACTACAAGCGGCACTGCGACACGAAGCGCATCTGGTAGGCGGCTTCGTGAGGGGAGCGGGTCACCTCGCTCCCCCTCCTGCAGTGAGGACGGATGAATGATGTCTGAGGAACCGAGCGTCTGGGAGATCCGCCTGGGCGTCCACGCCACCCGGCAACAGGCCGAAGAGGTCAGGGAACGCGTCATCAGGCTGCTGTGCCCGGATCCGGACCATGCTCCGCCGTGCCCGATCCCGTGGTCGGTGTCGATGCTGCACCGGTCGGACCTCGATGACCACGACGCTTACGCGGAACTGGTCGAGCAGGCCCGCATCGAGAACCGCCTGCGCCGGTGACGCCCCGGTCCTCCCGGGTCCCGGCGGGAGGGCGCCCGGCCTGTGGCGGGGACCGGCGGAAGGGCCGCCTCCCGAGGAGGCGGCCCTTCCGCGTGCTGCTCACCGCGTGACCACCGGTGTCCGCGCCGCGGGGCGGGACCCCGTGTCAGGCCCCGGGCCCGCCCGCATCCCGCGCGGACGCCGTGACGTAGTGGTGGATGCGGGTGGCGAGGGCCGGCGGCAGGCCGGTGAAACGCAACCCGAGCTCGGCGGCGTCGTCGTGCCTGCGGTAGTGGACGACCTCGGCATCGGCCCGTACGGGGCCGCCGCCGGGCAGCGGGATGTCGACCTGCACCCGGTCCCCCGCGGCCAGCGGGACGTCCGGACCGGTGGAGCAGTGCGCTCCGGTGCTGCTCACATCGATCAGGTGGGCCGGATGGACCTTGCCGTCCAGGTGGATCCGGGTGGCGCCGCTGATCGGCGCTCGGGGGGCGTTGCGGCGCTCCAGCTGGTTGGTGAGGTCGGCCATGGCGGAGATCCGCCGCATGGCCTGCTCCAGGTACCGCCGGACCCCCTCGACGCTGGCGTGCTGCTCCCGGGTCAGGGTGCCGACCTGGGCGGCCGCCTGCCCCAGGCTGTCGACGCCGCCGGTCATCGCGGTCAGCGCATCCGCCATGGCCGTGGCGTTCTGCTCCAGCGAGCGGACGATGGCGGTGATCTCGCCGGTCGACCGGGTCGTGGACGTGGCCAGTTCCTTGACCTCGTTCGCCACGACGCTGAACCCCTTGCCCGCCTCACCGGCGTGGACGGCCTCGATGGTGGCGTTGAGCGCCAGCAGGTTGGTCTGCGAGGCCACCTGCGCGATTATGCGGGCGATGCCGTCCACCTTGCGCAGACTCGCCTCCAGGTGCGCCACCGTCTCGTTGGCCCACCGCGCCTGGCCGACGACCCGGTCGGTGATGGCGTCGGTCATGCTGACGCGCTCGTCGATGGTGTCGGCGGTCCTGCGCAGGTCCTCGGCCTTGCCGATCACCGTGCGCAGTTCTCCCATGACGGTCGCGACGTTGTCGGCGATCATCTCCTGGGCGCGCTGGCGGGCCTGCTGCTCGCTGAGCTGACGTTCGGCGTAGGTGGCCCGCAGGTGCTCCTCCCGCGCGGTGTCGACCCGTTCCAGTTCCTCGTCACGGGCGGCGACCGCCTCGAGCATGGTGTCGATGGCCCGTCCCAGGGCGCCGATCTCTCCGCCCGCGCCGGAACCCACGCGCAGACGGCGATCGCCGGAGGCGATGGCGGCCTCGGCCGTGCGCAGCAGCGGCTCGACCTGCCGGCGGATGCCTCGCCGTACCATCACCGTCATCGCCCCGGCCAGCAGCGCCCCGGCCAGTGCGGTCAGCAGGAACACATCGCGCAGCGCCGCCGTCGCCGTCGCGTGGATCGGCCGGTCGCGCACCGCCTCCATCACGATCGGGGTCCCGTCCGTGCCGGGGATCTCGACGCTCAGATCGATCCGGTCGTCGCCGGCGACGCGGGTGGTGACCTTCACCTCGCCCAGCAGGCCGCCGAGCGTGAGGGAGCCGCCGTCCGACGGCCGCGCCCGGGTGCTCAGCTTCACCGGCAGGCCGATCTGCCCGCCGAGCGCCGAAAGCCGAGCCTGGTCGAGGGCCTTCAGATAGATCAGGCCGCCCGCGGCCTCGCCGCTTCCGTCGGTGGGATAGCTGGCGAAGCCGCAGTACAGGAACGGCACGGCGGACGTCCGCACGACACCGCAGCGCGCCTTCCCCGCCTCGGCGTCGATGTCGAAAAGCCGCCGCAGCGCCGAGGGCTCGGCCAGATCGGCGGGGAGCGGCGCGTAACCCGTCTGCGGGCCGGCCAGTCCACCCAGCCGGGGTGCGCCGTCGGGTGCGGTCGCCACGACACCGTCGATGCCGTACATGCTCCGGAGGGACTGGGGCGGGAAGTCCGTCTCGAAGGCGGCCCGATCGGCGGTGCGCACATCGGTGTAGGAACTGTCCCACATGGAGTTGGTCGCACCGTAGTCGCTCAGCAGGCGGACCTCGTAGTCCAGGGCGATCCGGATCCGCTGCGCGTCGTGGGCGACGCGGTCGGCCTCGACCTCGTCGAACGCGGTGACGGTGATGTGCCGTTGAGCCGCGAACCCCAGCGCGACGACCAGCAGGACGACGAACACGGCGTACGGCGGGCTCGCGCGCAGACGACGGATATCCACGGAAGACTTATCGGATGTCC
This sequence comes from Planomonospora alba, assembly GCF_039534085.1. Lineage (NCBI taxonomy): Bacteria > Bacillati > Actinomycetota > Actinomycetes > Streptosporangiales > Streptosporangiaceae > Planomonospora > Planomonospora alba. The sequence continues at coordinate 80,353 of NZ_BAAAUT010000022.1, read as the reverse complement.
CGGAGCGACCTGAGGAAAAAGGCACCGCCCGCGCTGCGCGCTCCGAGGCGGGTCCCCCCACCGGGTCCGCGCGGGCACCCGTGCCGCCCCGCTGCGCACGGTCCGGTCCGCTCGCCGCTCCCGGGGCAGCGGAGCCGCCGCCGGGGCGCGGATGTTCTCCGGCGGGGCGGGCCGACGCCGCGGGGTGCTCCGCCACCGGCCTTCCCGGGCACGTCTTACGGCGCGGGGACGGTACTGCGGGAGACATGAAGCGCTAGAAAGCGAATAAATATCCTATGCGCCCTCATCTCCTATAAATCGGTCTCGCCCCCCATGTGTGATCAATATGCATTTTTAGGAAAAATTCCCTAAAGTTGAAATGGGTATTCCTATTTCCTGGAGCCTCGTTTAGATTCCCGGATGGGAACGGAAATCGTCAGCGAGGAGTTGCCCATGGCGGCGGAAGCCGTACAGGCGCCGATCGGCCGGACCATCGAGCGGGTGCGGAGAAAAGTCGACGACCGGCTGGTCCGATTCATGGACTCGCACCTTTCCCCCGTCGACGACCCGGACGTGATCAAGGGATACCGGTCGTTGCGGGACTTCGTGGTGGACGGCGGGAAAAGGATCCGGCCGATCCTGTGCTACTGGGGGTGGTACGGTGCCGGCGGCGAGGAGTCCGAGGAGGCGTCCGCGGTCAGTGCGGGCGCCGCGTTGGAGCTCTGCCACGCCGGCCTGCTCGTGCACGACGACGTCATGGACGGCAGCGAACTGCGCCGAGGGCGTCCGACGGTCCACCGCGGCCTCGCCGGCTCCGATCCGCGGCCCGCGGGGCAGGACTTCGGCCGCTCCGCGGCGGTCCTGCTGGGAGTGCTCGCCCAGGCGTGGGCCGACGAGCTGCTGGGTGAGGTCGAGGCGGACAGCGAGCGCGTGCACGCCGCCCGGTCGCTGTTCAACCGGATGCGGACGGAGGTGATCTCCGGTCAGTACCTCGACATCCTGGCGCGCCTGCGCGAGGGCGCGAGCGTCGAGCAGGCCCTGCGGGTGGCGCACTACAAGACGGCCAAGTACACCGTCGAGCGGCCGCTGCAGATCGGCGGGGCGCTCGCCGGGGCCGAGCCGCCGCTGCTGGACGCGTACTCCCGGTTCGGCCTGCCGCTGGGCGAGGCGTTCCAGCTCCGCGACGACGTCCTGGGCGTCTTCGGTGACACCGCGGTCACCGGGAAGCCGGTCGTCGACGATCTGCGGGAGGGGAAGCAGACCGCGCTGATCGCATACGCGTTCGCCCACGCCTCGGGCCCGCAACGCGACCGGTTGCGCGTCTGGCACGGCAACCCCGACCTGGACGAGCCGCACGCGGCCGTCCTGCGGCAGGTCATCGTGGACACCGGAGCGCTCGCCCACGTCGAAGAACTGATCACCCGGCGGGTCGGCCGGGCCCTCGGGGCGCTGCGCGAGGGCACGATCCCGGAACGGGCACGCGAAGCACTGGCGCTGCTGGCCGACCGGCTGACCCACCGGGTCCTGTAGGAGGAACGCCCACGGCACGGGCGGACACCTGGCCGACCACACGACGACGTCCGGGAGCGGTGGCCGGCCGGAGTGCGGACCATCGGTGCCGGCTCCGGTGCCCCCGCTCCCGCGCACCCGGTCACCGGACCTCTGCGGCGACCGGCCGGACACGGCTGCACCGACGTGCGGCCGCTCGCCCTCCCCCGGGAGGACCCGACCTCCCCCCTGCCCGCCGGGCTCCGCTCACCACGGCGGGCCCGGCCCCCGAAAACCGGTCATCGACAGGAATGGATGGTGTACATGACCGAATCCACCATGCCCGACGGCACCCGCGACGCCGGCGAGCCTCAGGACAACCGGCTCAGCCTGGGCACCAGGGCCGCGCGCAACCTGGCCACCACGACCAAGACCCCGCCGCAGATGCAGGCGATCACCTCGCGGCACCTGCTGCGCATGCTGCCGTGGGTCGAGGCCGTCGGCGGCGCCTACCGGGTCAACCGGCGGCTCACCTACCAGATCGCCGACGGCAGGGTCACCTTCACCTCCACCGGCGCCCAGGTCAAGGTCATCCCGGCCGAGCTGTGCGAGCTCCCCCCGCTGCGGGGGTACGGCGACGCCGACGTGCTGGCGGATCTGGCGGAGCAGTTCGTCCAGCGCGAGTACGAACCCGGCCAGGTGATCGTGGAAGCGGGCCGCCCGGTGGACGAGGTCTTCCTCCTGGCCCACGGCAAGGTCGACAAGCTCGGTGACGGCCCCTACGGAGGCCAGGCGCTCATCGGCGTGCTCGCCGACGGCGACTACTTCGGCGAGCAGGCGCTGGTGAGCACGGACGCGCGGTGGGAGCACACCGTCAAGGCCACCACCGCCTGCACGGTGCTCGCCCTGGCCCGGGACGCCTACGAACGGCTCGCCGACCGGTCGGAGAGCCTGCGCACCCACGTCCGGCGCTCCCAGGACGACCCCGGCCGCCCCCGGAACGCCTACGGCGAGGCGGAGATCGAGCTGGTCGCGGGCCACCGCGGCGAGCCGGTGCTGCCCGGCACGTTCGTCGACTACGAGCTGGCCCCGCGCGAGTACGAGCTCAGCGCGGCGCAGACCGTGCTGCGGGTCCACACCCGGGTGGCCGACCTGTACAACGAGCCGATGAACCAGACCGAGCAGCAGCTGCGGCTGACGATCGAGGCCCTGCGCGAGCGCCAGGAGCACGAGCTGGTCAACAACCGCGAGTTCGGGCTGCTGCACAACGCCGACCTCAAGCAGCGCATCCACACCCGTTCCGGCCCGCCCACCCCCGACGACCTCGACGACCTGCTCGCCACCGTCTGGAAGAACCCGACCGTCCTGTTCGCCCACCCCAGGGCGATCGCGGCGTTCGCGCGCCAGTGCAACAGCCGGGGGATCTACCCGCAGAGCGTGGAGGTCAACGGGCAGAAGGCACCCGCGTGGCGGGGCGTGCCGCTGCTGCCCTGCAACAAGATCCCGGTCAGCGACGGCGGCCTGACCTCGATCATGGTGATGCGCCTGGGGGAGAAGGACCAGGGCGTCGTCGGGCTGCGCCGCACCGGGCTGGTCGACGAGTACGAGCCGGGCCTGTCGGTGCGCTTCATGGGCATCGACGAGCACGCCATCATCTCCTACCTGGTGACCACCTACTATTCGGCGGCCGTCCTGGTGCCCGACGCCCTGGGCATCCTGGAGAGCGTCGAGGTCGCCTGATGTCCTCGTACACGCTGCCGGACTTCTACCTCCCCCACCCTCCCCGCCTCAACCCCCACCTGGAGACCGCACGCGCGCACACCCACGCCTGGGCGGCGGCCATGGGCATGCTCGACGACCCCGACATCTGGGACGAGCAACGGCTGGAGGCCATGGACTACGGCCTGATGTGCGCCTACACCCATCCCGACTGCCCGTCCGCCGAACTGGACCTGATCACCGACTGGTACGTCTGGGTGTTCTACTTCGACGACCACTTCCTGGAGACCTTCAAGAAAAGCCGGGACGCCGAGGGCGCCCAGGCCTACCTGGACCGGCTCGACGCCTTCATGGCCGATACCCCGCCCGCACCGGCCAACCCGGTCGAGCGGGGGCTGGCCGACCTGTGGCCGCGCACCGTGCCCGCGATGTCGCCGGCCTGGCGCGACCGGTTCGTCCGCGTCACCCGGGACCTGATCCAGGAGTCGATGTGGGAGCTGTTCCACATCGAGCGCGAGGCGGTGTCCAACCCGATCGAGTACATCGAGGAGCGCCGCAAGGTGGGCGGCGCCCCCTGGTCGGCCGCCCTGGTCGAGCACGCGGCAGGGGCCGAACTGCCGGCCCGGCTCGCCGGCAGCAGGCCGGTCCGCGTGCTGACCGAATCGTTCGCCGACGCCGTGCACCTGCGCAACGACCTGTTCTCCTACGAACGGGAGGTGCGGCAGGAGGGCGAGCTGTCCAACTGCGTCCTGGTCTGCGAGCGGTTCTTCGGCTGTGACACCCGGCGGGCGGTGGAGATCACCAACGACCTGCTCACCTCGCGGCTGCACCAGTTCGAGCACACCGCGCTGACCGAACTGCCGTCGCTCTTCACCGACGAGGGCGTCTCGCCCGCCGAGCAGGACCACGTCCTGCGCTACGTCAAAGGGCTGCAGGACTGGCAGGCCGGCGGCCACGCCTGGCACACCGCCTCCAGCCGCTACACCAAGACGGGCCGCCCGGGCGGGGTGCTCGGCATGAACGTCTCACGGGCCCATCTGACCGGCCCGGGAGGGCTGCGCAACCACACCCACATCCCCTACGCGGAGGTCACGGTACGGCCGCCGGAGCCGTACATGCCCTTCGCGCTGCGCGACAACCCGCACCTGGAGGAGGCCCGGGCGGCCGACGTGGCGTGGGGCGCGGCGATGGGCTTCCTCGACCCCGTCCCCGGCATCCCGGCCGTTCCCGTCTGGACCGAGCGCCAGCTCGCCGAGCTGGACTGCGCGCTGTGCGCCTCGGGTTTCGTCCCGGACGCCCCGGCCGGGGAACTGATCACGGTGACGAACTGGCTGACCTGGGCCACCTACGCCGACGACTACTACCCCCGGGTCTTCGGCGCCTCCCGCGACCTGGTCGGCGCCAAACTCCTCAACCGGCGCCTGCGGGGGTTCATGCCGCTGGACCCGGCCGCGGTCCCCGTCCCGCTCAACGCGGTGGAGCGGGGCCTGGCCGACCTGTGGCCGCGCACCGCCGGGCCGATGCCGGCGGAGTCGCGCAGAGCGTTCCGCGCCGCGGTCGAGGACATGATCGACAGTTGGCTGTGGGAGCTGGCCAACCAGGCCCAGCACCGGGTGCCCGACCCGGTCGACTACATCGAGATGCGCCGCAAGACCTTCGGTTCCGACCTGACGGTGGCCCTGACCCGGCTCGCCCCCGGCCGGGGCGTCCCCGCCGGGCTCCACCGCACCCGTGAGCTCCTCGGCATGACCGGTGCCGCCCAGGACTACGCCTTCATGGTCAACGACGTGGTCTCCTACCGCAAGGAGATCCAGTTCGAGGGCGAGCTGCACAACTGCGTCCTGGTCATGCAGAACTTCCTCGGCTGCGGCCCCGAAGAGGCGATGGCGGTCGTCGACGCCCTGATGACCTCCCGGATCAAGCAGTTCGAGTACGTCACCGCGGTCGATCTGCCGGCCCTGCTCGACAGGACCGGGGCCGACACCCCCACCCGTGAGGCGGTCGGCGGCTACGTGGCCGCCCTGCAGCGGTGGATGGCGTCCGTCCTGCGCTGGCACCGGACGACCCCGCGCTACCGCGGCGACCCGGCTCGTCCCGCGGCGGTGCGGTGGACACAGGGCCCCACCGGCCTCGGCACCGCCACGGTGCGGATCGCCTCCCTGGCGCCGGCCGCGTTCCCCACCGGATGGGCGGGTGCGCGGTGACCGCTCCGGCGGCCGGAGGCTCTCGGCTGAGCCTGGGCACGCGGGCCGCCCGCACCCTGGCGACCACGGCCAAGACCCCGCCGCAGATGCGGGCGATCACCCCTCGGCACCTGATGAGGGTGCTGCCGTGGATCGAGACGAGCGGCACCTACCGGGTCAACCGGCGGCTCACCCTCACCGTCGGCGACGGCAGGGTGAGCTTCGTCGCGACCGGTTCCCGGGTGGCGGTCGTCCCGGACGAGCTGCGCGAGCTGCCCTCGCTGCGCGGCTACGGCGACGGGCGGGTGCTCGACGCCCTGGCGGGGAGGTTCGTCCAGCACGACCTCGACGCGGACCGGAGGGTGCCGCCCGGCCAGGTCGTCCTGGTGGCGCACGGCAAGCTCGCCGTGACCGCCGCCGGGGAGTACGGCGGCGAGAAGGTCGCGCGGATCCTGGCCCACGGCGACCATCTGGGCGACCTCACCGGCCCCGGCGAGGTCACGGCCAGGACCCTCACGCCCAGCACCGTCCTCGTGCTGTCCCGCGCCGACCTGGCGGAGCTCGTCCGGAGCCATGGCGGTCTCCGCGACCATCTGCGCCGGCCCGCCCCCGCCCGGCCCGGCAACCGGTACGGCGAGGCGGAGATCGAGCTGGTCGCGGGCCACCGCGGCGAGCCGGTGCTGCCCGGCACGTTCGTCGACTACGAGCTGGCCCCGCGCGAGTACGAGCTCAGCGCGGCGCAGACCGTGCTGCGGGTCCACACCCGGGTGGCCGACCTGTACAACGAGCCGATGAACCAGACCGAGCAGCAGCTGCGGCTGACGATCGAGGCCCTGCGCGAGCGCCAGGAGCACGAGCTGGTCAACAACCGCGAGTTCGGGCTGCTGCACAACGCCGACCTCAAGCAGCGCATCCACACCCGTTCCGGCCCGCCCACCCCCGACGACCTCGACGAGCTGCTCTGCCGGCGCCGCCGCTCCCACTGCTTCCTGGCCCACCCCAGGGCGATCGCCGCCTTCGGGCGGCAGTGCAACCGGCGAGGGCTGTACCCGGACGTCACCGAGATCGACGGCGCCAAGGTCATGAGCTGGCGGGGCGTGCCGCTGCTGCCCTGCGACAAGATCCCGGTCAGCGACGGCGGCCTGACCTCGATCATGGTGATGCGCCTGGGGGAGAAGGACCAGGGCGTCGTCGGGCTGCGCCGCACCGGGCTGGTCGACGAGTACGAGCCGGGCCTGTCGGTGCGCTTCATGGGCATCGACGAGCACGCCGTCATCTCCTACCTGGTGACCGCCTACTATTCGGCGGCCGTCCTGGTGCCCGACGCCCTGGGCATCCTGGAGAGCGTCGAAGTGAACCTCTGACCGCCCTCCCGGGGGCGCGCGTGATCCGGGTGCCGCCCACCGCCGGGGACGCGGAGGCCGCCCCCGGCGGGCCCGCCGACCGGCTCGCATCCGGAAGGCGTCCGCCGGGTCGGCCGTCCCCGCAACCGGACGCCGGGTCAGGCGTCCGGTTCCGGGGACGCGGGGGCGGGCGCGTGCCGGTCGCCGGGGTGGTCCCCGTGGGAGCCGGCCGGCACGGCCTGGGCGGCCCGCATGGCGTCGATCTTGGCGTGCAGGCGGGCCAGCTCGGCCAGCATCGTGGCGAGCTGGTCGTCGGTGTGCTGCTCCTCCGAGGAGGTGGTCTGCTCGTCCATGGCGTTGACCACGACGGCGATGAACAGGTTCAGGACCACGAAGGTGGACGCCAGGATGTAACCGATGAAGAACACCCACGCCCACGGGCGCTCGGCCATCACCTGGCGGGTGATGTCCGACCACGAGTCACCGGTCATCATCTGGAACAGGGTGAACAGCGAGACGGGCAGCTCGGCGAAGTAGCCGGGGGCGATCCGGCCGAACAGTTCGGTCGCCAGGACCCCTGAGACGTACATGACCAGCACCAGCAGGCCGATGATGGAGACCATGCCGGGGATGGCCTCCAGCAGCGCCGAGACGACCCTGCGCATGCTGGGCACCGCCGACAGCAGGCGCAGCACCCGCAGGATCCGCAGCGCCCGCAGCACGGATACGGATCCTGCGGCGGGGATCAGCGCCACGGCCACGATGACCGTGTCGAAGTGGTTCCACGGATCCCTGAGGAACGCCCCCCGGTAGGCGTACACGCGCAGCCCGAGCTCCACGGCGAAGACCGCCAGCGCGATCCGGTCCACGGCGTGCAGGAAACCGCCGAAGTGGCCGACCAGCACCGAAGAGGTCTCCGCGCCGATGGTGGCGGCGTTGAGCAGGATGACGGCGATGACGGTCCGCTGGAAGGACCGCGCCTCCACGAGGGAACGCACACGTTCACGGCATGACACGAAGTCGACTCTCCGGAAAAAGAGGAATGCTGAGAGGGCGGTGGCGGGCGGGACGGGACGCTCAGTCCTTGACGACCTCCACCCGGTAGCGGCCGTCGCCGTCACGGTGAACGCCGTGGATGTCCGCGGCCAGGTCGGGGAAGGACCGGTCGAAGTCCTCCAGGGCCCGCAGGTACGTCATCAGCGGGCCGTCGGACGGGCCGGTCGCCTCGCCGGGCATCAGCATGGGGATCCCGGGCGGGGTGACCACGACCGTGGCGGCGGCGACCCGGCCCGGCAGGTCGGCCAGGGGGACGCGCTCGGTGCGGGACCGGATCATGGCCTGGTAGCAGTCGGCGGGAGTCGACACCGGCTCGGGCAGGGTGGTGAAGACCTGGTCGAGGAGCTTCCCGACCCCGGAGTCGCGCAGTTTCCCGTGGACCAGGCCGCAGAACTCCTGCAGCGAGATCGCAGGCGGGCCGAAGCCGGGCAGCAGCTCCGCCAAGGGCAGGTCGTCGTCGTAGGCGTTCTTGAAATCGGTGAGCGCGTCGATCAGCGTGCCCCACTTGCCCTTGGTGATCCCCATGGAGAACAGCACCAGTAACGTGTGATCACCGGTCTTCTCCACCACGATGCCGCGCCGCTCCAGGTATGCGGCCACGATCCGGGCCGGGATGCCCCACTCGAGCGTGCCCGCGGCGGCGTCGGCGCCCGGGCAGGTGATCGTCACCTTGACCGGGTCGAGCAGGCAGTAGCCCTCGGACATCCCGTCGAAGCCGTGCCAGTCGGCCCCCGCCTCCAGCGTCCAGCACCGGGGCTCGGTGCACAGCAGCGCCGGGTCGGCGTCGGCGAACGGGACGGTCCGGCCGGTGTGCGGGTCGGTGACCGCGGGGGGCTGCCAGACGCCGAAGAACCATCCGGGCCGCAGGCCGTTCTCGCGGATGCGGCCGGCCAGCCGCACCATCGCCTGCCGGAACCGGACCGCCTCGACGATCGCCTCCCCGGTGAGGAAGCGCCCCGACGGGCCGTCCATCATCGCCGTCGCGACGTCCAGCGAGGCGATCACCGGATAGAGCGGAGACGTGGAGGCGTGCATGAGATAGGTCTCGTTGAACGCGTCGTAGTCGACCGGCGCGCGTCGCGCGGGACGCACGTGCAGCATGGCCGCCTGGGACAGGGCGGCCAGCAGCTTGTGCGTCGACTGGGTGGCGAACACGGTGGGGCGGTCCGGGCCGGGCAGCGTGCGCTCGTCGATCGCCATGCCGTACCGGCCGGCGTAGAGCGGATTGAACCGGGCGTAGGCGAACCAGGCCTCGTCGAAGTGCAGCCGCGGCACGCTCGCGCCCAGCAGTTCGCCGACCCGCACCGCGTCGTAGCACACCCCGTCGTAGGTGGAGTTCGTGATCACCGCGTACGCAGGCTCTCCGGTGGCGAGGGGGTGGGCGGCCAGCCGCGCGCGGACCGCCTCAGCCTCCAGCGCGGCAGGGGGGATCGGACCCGCCAGCCCGAGCCCGTTGCGCTCGGGCACGAGGTAGACCGGGCGGGCGCCGCTGATGGCCAGCGCGTGCTGGACCGACTTGTGGCAGTTGCGGTCCACCAGGACGGTGTCGTCACGGGCGATCGCGTGGTGCCCGACGATGCGGTTGGCGGTGGAGTTGCCGTTGACCACGAAGAACGTGCGATCGGCACCGAAGACGCGGGCGGCGTTGCGCTCGGCTTCTCCGATCGGGCCGGTGTGGTCGAGCGGCGAGCCCAGTTCGGTGACGGAGATGGACAGGTCGGTGCGGAGCAGCCGCTCGCCGTAGAAGTCGAAGAACGCCCGCCCCACCGGTGACTTGAGGAACGCCACGCCTCCGGCGTGCGCCGGCGTGTGCCAGGAGTAGCGGTGATGGTCCTGGAGGCGCCGCAGGGCGCCGAAGAACGGTGGGAGGATCTTCTCGGCGTACTGGTCGGCCGCGTGGGCGATGCGCCCGGCGATGAACTGCGGGGTGTCCTCCAACGGGAAGACGTATCCCTGGATGACTTCGTACACCCACAGCGGAAGCTCCTGCTCGTGCGCCATCAGGAAGACGGGCAGGCCGCGGAACCGCTTGGCCACCGCGCCCAGCAGCTCCTCGGCCCCCGGCGCGTCCCATGCCGCCAGCACCGCCGTCAGCGAGGCGTCCGACCCGACCACCGCCAGGGCGTCCTCGGCCCGGTGGGTCCACCGCACCTGGAGCCCGAGCTCGCCCATCACCGCGCACACGCGGCGGATCTGTTCGGCGAGCGCCGAATCGGCGTCGGGGCGCTCGGTGACGGCGGCCAGGACTGTTCGCTCCATGCAGCACTCCATGATCCGGGGGAAGGACGGGAGGGTCTTCCCGGCCCCATGCAATGGTAACGGTGTGCTGCCGAATGGCAACGTCTCGTAATTATTCAGGTGATCTGCGACTCGGGTGTCCGGGGAACGCCCGAGGGGCGCCCGCGCCGGTCACCGCGGCGCCGCAGGCGTGTGCCGTCTCAGCCCCGGCGCCTGCTGAGGGCCATCAGCCCGGTGAGGGTCTCCTCGGGGAGGGGGGAGGGCAGGAACCCCAGGAACTGGTGCATCGGCAGTGACTCGACCATGCGCAGCAGGTCGGCGTGGTCGGCGGCCCGCGCCCGCTGCTCCTCTGTCATGCCCGCGGTCAGCCGGTCCATGAGCGCGGGCCCGACGGCCGGATGCGCGAACCACTCGCCGACGGTGGAGTCCAGGGTCAGCTCCCTGGCGACCGCCTCACCGGCGAGCTCGACGGTCTTCTCGGCGACGATCACCGAGGCGTTCTCGCCGATCTGCACGGTGTAGTCGCCGGGCGCCACCAGCCAGCGGCCTTCGGCGACGTCCCAGTAGGCGAAGGCGCGGGCGTCCAGGTCGAAGGTCACGGTCGTGGACTCGCCGGGGCCGAGCGCGACCTTGGTGAAGGCGCGCAGCTCCCGGGCCGGGCGCCGCACCGGTCCGGCGGCGGTGGCCACGTAGAGCTGGACGACGTGCTTGCCGTACCGCCCGCCGGTGTTGGCGACGGTGAGGCGGGCGCGCGCGCTGTCGTCCCCGGTGGCCTCCACGGCCAGGTCGCCGACGGCGAAGGAGGTGTAGGTGAGCCCGTGGCCGAAGGGGTAGCGCACCGGCCGCCCGACGCTCTCGTAGTGGCGGTAGCCGACCATGACGCCCTCGCCGTAGCGGACGGTGCCCTGCTCGCCGGGGAAGTTCAGGTAGGCGGGGGTGTCCTGCAGGCGCAGCGGGATGGTCTCGGCCAGCCGCCCGGACGGGCCGGTCACGCCGAACAGCAGGTCGGCCACGGCGCCTCCGCCGGCCTGGCCGAGCAGCCAGCCCTCCAGGACGGCGTCGACGTCGTCGTGCCAGCCCTCCAGTGACACGACGCCGCCGTTGGACAGCACCACGGCGGTACGGCGGGCCGCGGCGGCGGTGGCGCGGATCAGCTCCACCTGCTCGTCGGGCAGTTCGACGGTGGTCCGGTCGTAGCCTTCGGACTCGTCGGCGTCGGCGAGCCCGGCGAAGACGATCGCCAGGTCGGCGCCCTCGGGATCGGTGGTGACGGTCCGCTCCCCGGCCAGCTTCCCGATCTCCTCCAGCGGGACGTCCACCCGGGTGGGGTTGACGCGGGAGCTGCCGCCGCCCTGGAAGCGCGGCTCGGTGGCGAACGGGCCGACGACGGCGATGGTCCTGACGTCGGGTCCGATCGGGAGCACGGCACGGTCGTTCTTCAGCAGCACGGCGCACTCGGCGGCCAGCTCGCGGGCGAGGGCGTGGTGGGCGTCGGCGTCGAAGCCACCCGGCTCGGCCCGCCAGCGTTCGGCCATGGCCCGCACCCGGGCCGCGGAGCGGTCGACGACCGCCTCGTCCAGTGAGCCGTCGCGGACGGCCTGCACGATCTTCGCGTCGTCGGCGGGGTTGCCGGGCATCTGCAGGTCGAGTCCGGCCTTCAGGGCGGCGATCCGGTCGTTGACGGCTCCCCAGTCGGAGACCGCGACGCCGTCGAATCCCCACTCCTGGCGCAGCAGCGTGGTCAGCAGCCAGGGGTGCTGGCCGGCGTAGACGCCGTTGAGCTTGTTGTAGGCGGCCATCACCGTCGCCGGCCGGGCCTGCGTGACGACGCGTTCGAAGGCGGGCAGGTAGATCTCCCGCAGGGTGCGCTCGTCGACCTCGGCGCTGACGCGCATGCGGTCGGTCTCCTGGTTGTTGGCCGCGAAGTGCTTGACCGACGCGCCGACGCCGCCTGCCTGCAGGGCCCGCACGTGGGCGGTGGCCAGCACGCCGGACAGCAGCGGGTCCTCGGAGTAGTACTCGAAGTTGCGTCCGCACAGCGGCGAGCGCTTGATGTTCACGCCCGGCCCCAGGACCACCTGGACGCCGTGCGCGCGGGCCTCGGCGGCCACCGCGGCGGCCAGGCGCCCCGCGACGGCGGGGTCCCAGCTGGAGCCCACCGCGACGGCGGGCGGGAAGCAGGTGGCGGGCAGGCTCCGGTGGACGCCCAGGTGGTCGGCGTCGTCCACCTGCCGGCGCACGCCGTGCGGGCCGTCGCTGAGCACGGCCGAGGGCACCTCGCCCACCGCCTTGGTGCTCCACATGTCCCGGCCGGACAGCAGGGACGCCTTCTGCTCGAGGTTCACTGGGCGGCTTCCTTCGGATCGTCGACCGGTTCCCCGGACGAGCCGGGGAGGGACGGGGGAGTGCTCGGCGGACACCTCGGTCGGCGTCAGCGGGCGGGGGCGGTGAGGCCGGCGGTGATGAAGGCGACGACGGTCCCGGGCGGGACCGGGGGCCGGTCGGAGGACGGGCCGGAGGCGTGGCCGTAGATCTCCAGGAGCAGGGTGAAGGCCAGGCGCCAGCGGTCGGAGATCTCGCGCACCGGCAGTTCGGGCATGGCCCGGCCGAGCATGACCTCGAAGGGCGCCGGGCTGAACCAGGGCGAGGAGATCGGCATGCGCCACCGGGGCAGCACGGAGCGCGCCAGCAGGCGGCAGAGCATCCGGCCCTTCTCGGTGCGGGCCAGCTCCTCGAACGGCTGGACGAGCGCCGCCACCAGGTCGGCGACCGCGAACGGCCCGGTCTCGCCGGGTCGCTCCGAGCGCTGGACGATCGGCGCCAGGCGGTCGGCCCAGAGCGGGACCAGTTCGCGTTCCAGCAGTGCCGCGACGAGTCCTTCGCGCGACCCGAAGTGGTAGTGGACCGCCCCGGGGTTCAGGCCCGCCTCGGCGTTGATGGCCCGCACCGAGACCTGGTCGGGGTCCTTGGCCGAAAAGAGCCGTTCGGCCGCGGCGAGCAGGCGGTCACGGGTCGAAGAAGTTCCCTCGGACACCTGGTCATTTCACCACATGCTGCGCGACTATAAATCAATCACTGATTGAATTGTGTCAGGACCACCGGCCGCACCCGGGCCGCGCGCCGACACGGAGGGGAGACCGAGGGGAGTCTTCGCCGGCACCGGATCCGCTTCGGGCATGGGCGGCGTCGCGGCGGCGGCCGGCTCCGGGCCGGACCTGCCCAGGCCGCCATGCCCACCCCGATGACCCTCTGAACCGGCCCGCCGAACCGGACTTCCGACCCCCGGGAGCACCCATGACCGTCCCCGACGTGTTCGCACCCGCCGAGCTCGGCCCGATCACGCTGCGCAACCGCGTCATCAAGGCCGCCACCTTCGAGGGCATGACCAGGGGCGCCGTGGTGAGCGACGAGCTCATCGGCTTCCACCGGCGCCACGCCGCCGGCGGCGTCGGCATGACGACCGTCGCCTACTGCGCCGTGGCCCCCGAGGGCCGCACCGGGCGCGACCAGATCTGGATGCGGCCCGAGGCCCTGCCCGGTCTGCGCCGCCTCACCGAGGCCGTGCACGCCGAGGGCGCGGCCGTCTCGGCGCAGATCGGGCACGCGGGCCCGGTGGCCGACGGCAAGTCCAACGGCCTGCCCGCCCTGGCGCCCAGCGCCTCGTTCAGCCCCCTGTCCATGCAGCGGATCCGCCGGGCCACCGCCGCCGACATCGAACGCATCACCGCCGCCCACGCCGACGCCGCGCGCCTGGCCGTCGAGGCGGGCTTCGACGCGGTCGAGATCCACATGGGCCACAACTACTTCACCAGCTCGTTCCTCAGCCCGAGGCTCAACAGGCGCGCGGACGGGTACGGCGGGTCCCTGGCCAACCGCGCCAAGGTCGCCCTCGGCGTGGCCCGCGCCGTCCGCGAGGCCGTCGGCGACCGCATCGCGATCCTGGCCAAGCTCAACATGGACGACGGCGTGCCCGGCGGGCTCTGGCTGGACGAGAGCCTGCAGGTGGCCCGGTGGCTGGAGCGCGACGGCGGCCTCGACGCCCTGGAGCTGACCGCGGGCAGCTCCCTGCTCAACCCGATGTACCTGTTCCGGGGCGAGGCGCCGATCCAGGAGTTCGCCGCCGCCTTCCCCCGGCCGATCCGCCTGGGCGTCAGGCTCGTCGGCAGGCGGTTCATCCGCGCCTACCCCTACCGGGAGGCGTTCCTGCTGGAGAGCGCCCGCCGGTTCCGGGCGGCGCTGACGATGCCGCTGGTGCTGCTGGGCGGCATCAGCGAGCGCGCCACGATGGACCGCGCGATGGCCGAGGGCTTCGAGTTCGTCGCCATGGCCCGCGCCCTGCTGCGCGAACCCGACCTCCTCAACCGCATGCGGGCGGAACCGGCCACCCGCCCGCTGTGCATCCACTGCAACAAGTGCATGCCGACCGTCTTCTCCGGCACCCACTGCGTCCTGGCCTGAGCCCGCGGATCCCCGGGCGTCCGGGCCGGCCGCCGGGTCGGCGGGGAACGGCACGGCCGCACCGTGGGGGACGGGTGCTCCCAGTGGCCTTCGACGGCGCGGTGGACGGCGCCGGCGCCCTACGGCGACTCCGCGGCCGCCGGGAAGCGCCGGCGCCGCTGCGCGCCGAGGAAGCGGATGACGACGACACCGATGCTCACGGCAGCCGCGACCCACACGATCGTCTTGCCGACGGCCGCGATCACCTCGTTCCTGCCGGGCGGAAGCACGATCATCTGGACGGCGGCGCCGACCGGCACGGTCAGTCTCGCGAGCAAGCCGATCACTCCCGGACGCGCGATGCACGCGCCGACGGCACCCAGGGGCGCCCCGAAGACGACGCTGGTGACCCACCACACGAGCGGCTCGGCCATGTACCAGGAGGACAAGGGGCCGCCGCTGCGCAGGGTCTCCGCCACGCTGTAGGCGGCCGTGGCCGCGAGCAGGGCCAGCGCACCCGCGGCGGCGGCCCGAGCCGGTGCCGCGGGGCGATCCGCCCCGGCGCGGCCGAGCGACCATCCCGCGGCGACCGCCAACCCCGCCCACGCCCAGCCGGAGTCCAGCAGCACGCTCACGACTTCCGCGATCGACCACCCGCTGGTGGTGTAGGCCTCGCTTTCGAGGTCGGCGTAGCCGTGGGAGGCGGCGTTGGCGAGGGAGGTCGCTGCGCCGAACCCCGCTCCGGCCGCCGGCGCCCCCACGAAGATGCCCGCGAGACGGGCCGCACGTGAGCGGTCCTGCCGTCGACGGCCGTGTCGCTGATCATCGGTCATGTACGCCTTCCTACCGCACTCGGCATGGCCGCGGCAGTGACCGGAAGGAAGCATCGTCCCGGAACCCGTCCCGGCCCAGGACGCGCGGAGACCGGGTTGCGGGGCCGCTGCCGGTTCCCGAAGTCGTCTGCGCGAATGCGCGAAGCGGTCTGCGCGAATGCGCGAAGCGGTCTGCGGCCGGAGATCGCAGTATCAAGTTACAAGATTTGATATTTGTTACCAACCCGCTTAGTGTTCGCCGTATGGAGCAGAGGACACCCGGTGCCGACGTCTGTGCGGGGGCGGTCGGGCTTGGTCGTGCAGGTATGCCCGGTGCGTACGGACACCGCGCCGTGGTGAGCGTGAGGTCCGGCGCGCCGGCCGGGGCCGGCCGGCCGTGCCGGACCGCCGGGCCCGCAGAGGTCCCCCGCCTGCAGCCGACCGACGACGACCTGGACGCGGTCGAGCAGGCCGTCCCGCGAGGAGCGGTCGCCGGGAAGCGCTCCCCCCCCGCCCTGCCCGTGCTCCCGGGCGGCGAGCGGACGGGAGGCGAGCACTGATGCCTGCCCGCATCCCGTTGGACGCGAACGCCATCCTGGCGGCCACCGAGGAGATCCTGCGCCGCCACGGACCGGACAAGGCGACCGTCGTCGACGTCGCCCGGGCACTCGGGGTCAGCCACGCCGCCGTCTACAAGCACTTCCCCTCCAAGCAGGTGCTGCGCGAGGCCGTGACCCGGCGCTGGCTCGACCGCGACCGCGACACCCTCGCCGCCATCGCGGCCGACAGCGCGGTCCCGCCGGCGCAGCGCCTGCGTGCCTGGCTGCACGCCGTCCTGGCCGTGAAGCAGGCCAAGATCCGCGAGGACCCGGAGCTGTTCGCCGCCTATGGAATCCTCGCGGCTGCGCACAGCACCGTCGCCACCGACCACGTCGCCGACCTCTTGGGCCAGCTGGCCGCCATCATCGCCGACGGCGCCGCCGACGGCAGCTTCCGCACCGGCGACGCGGAGGCCACCGCCCGCGTGGTCTTCCACGCCACCGCCAAGTTCAATCACCTCGCCCATGCCGCCGAATGGCAGGACCCCGGCATCGGCACCGAACTCGACGAGGTGTGCGGCCTGCTGCTCGAGGGCCTTCAGGCCCCTGCGTCGTCCTAGCCGCATCGGGCCGAGCACACACCGCGGCCGGCGTTCAGCGGCGCGGTCAGTCCTGCCCGCCACCACCCGGGCAGCGGCGAACAAGGAGTGACGAACAGCCATGGTTCAAGCAATCGGAGTGACACGACCAGGCGGACCGGAGGCCCTCGGCGAGCTCGATCTGGCGGCCGAACCGATCGGTCCCGGCCAGGTCAGGATCCGGGTCACCAGCGCCACGGTGAACCCGGTCGACGCGATGGTCCGTTCACGTCCGCGCCAGGACGAGGCGGACGAGGTGCGGGTACCGGGCATGGAGGTCGCCGGTGTGATCACGGAGATCGGCCCCGCCGCCGACCGCGCGTTCACGGCCGGGGAGGCCGTCATGGCCATCGTGGTGCCCTCGGGCGGGCACGGCGGCTACCGGGCGGACCTGGTCGTGCCGGCACGGTCGGTCGCGAAGATCCCGGCCGGGCTCTCGGAGGTCCAGGCCGCCACCATCCCGATGAACGGGCTCCTCGACGCCGCCGCGCTGGAGGCCGCCGTGCTCCCGGCCGTCAAGGACGGCGGCACCGTCGTCACCGTCCGCGGCTACCGGGGCGACGGGACCGGCCGGATCCGCGTCGCCCCGGTCTTCGTCCGCGACTACGCCGAGGCCGCAGCCGAGCTCGACCGGCTCGCCGAACTCGCCGGTGAAGGACGGCTCACCGTCCGCGTGGCCGGCCGGCTGCCGGCCTCCCGAGCCGCCGACGCGCACCGCTCGCTCGGACAACGCGGCGTTCGCGGGCGGTTCGTCCTGCGGTTCGACTGACCGGTCCTCGAGCGGCCGGTCCGCTCCGGGTGACGAGGGGTCCGGAGGGGCCCGCGCCGGGCGCGGGCCGCCCCTCGGTGCTCGCGGCCCCGTTCCGGGCGAGCGCGACGAGGTGGAGCGCGCCGCAGACGGCCGGCGTGGTCCCGGCATCGAACACGGCGGTGCGCCGGCTCCTGATGGCGCCAGGCATGGGAGCGGCCAGAGCGGAACAGTGAGAGGATTGCGAGGGTGACGGAAAGAACCAGCGACATCGAGAAGGCCGCCGGGGTGCTCCGCGCCGGAGGCCTGGTGGCATTGCCGACCGAAACCGTCTACGGCCTGGGCGCCAACGCCGAGGACGCCGCCGCCGTCGCACGCGTCTTCCAGGTCAAGGGGCGCCCGCCCTCCCACCCGCTGATCGTCCACATCGGCGGTGCCGAGCAGCTGGGCGACTGGGTCGAGGACGTGCCCGAGACGGCGCGCCTGCTGGCCGAACGCTTCTGGCCGGGGCCGCTGACGCTGGTCCTGCGGCGCGGTCGCCGGGTGCCCCTGGAGGCGACCGGCGGCCTGGAGACGGTGGCCGTGCGGGTGCCCGCCCACCCCGTCGCGCTCACCCTGCTGTCGGCCTTCGGCGGCGGCATCGCGGCCCCGTCCGCCAACCGCTTCGGCTCGGTCAGCCCCACCACGGCCGAGCACGTCCGCGCCGAGCTCGGTGACGCCGTCGACTTCGTGCTGGACGGCGGCCCCTGCGAGGTCGGCGTCGAGTCGACCATCGTCGACGCCACGGGCGTCACCCCCGGCGTCCTGCGGCCCGGCGGGGTGACGCGCGAGGACCTCGAAGCGGTGCTGGGGCGCCCGGTCGAGGTCGGCTCGACGAGCCGCGTCCGGGTGCCGGGCCAGCATCCGTCCCACTACGCGCCGCGTGCGCGCGTCGTCCTCGTCGAGCCGGAGAAGGTCGTCGCCGAAGCGGAGCTCGCCCAGGAGCTGGGGCGCCAGGTGGGCGTCCTCCTTCCCCCCTCCCTCGCCGGCGCTCCGGTGAAGGCGCACGCGGTGGTGGCGGTCCCCGCGTCGGCGGCGGCCTACGCGCGGCGGCTGTACGGGTTCCTGCGCGAGCTCGACCAGCGCGGGTGCGACCTCATCGTCGCCTCCCTGCCGGTGGAGGAGGGGCTGGGGCTCGCGATCGCCAACCGGCTCCGCCGCGCCGCGGGGCCCCGGCCCTCCGAGTGACCGGGAGCGGTCCGTGACGCCCTCCGCCGGTGACCGCGTTTGCGTGTCCGCGGCCCCCTCGCGGCTCGCGGCGGAGGCCGGTCGGCGCGAGGCGTGAGACAGGGGGCGTGACCGGGTCCGCCTGCCGGTGCGCGACGTGATGCGGCCGTGCACCGACAGGCGCCGAGCCGGTGGCTCCGTGGGACGTCCAGGGGAAGGCTGAGCCGGGAGGGGAGAGGCGGGTCTCCGCCGGCCCCGTCCACCCTGAATTATTCCTTGACGCGAATATTCACTTGAGGGAATAATCTTTCCCGTGGACGCACTCCTCGCCGCGCTGGCCGACCCGGCCCGCTGGCGGCTCGTGAACCTGCTGGCCGAACGGCCCCGCTCCGTCGGTGTCCTCGCCCAGCTCGCCGGGGCGCGCCAGCCGCAGACGACCAAGCACCTGCAGACCCTTGAGCGCGCCGGTGTCGTCGTCTCCCAGCGCGTCGGCCAGCGCCGCGTCTACGCGCTCCGGCCCGGCCGCCTGCGGGAGCTGGCGGCCGGGCTCACCCGGCTCGCCGACACCGCGGAGCGGGCCGGCGGGCCGCGCGAGACCTACGACCGCTACGGGCTCAGCCTCCACGCCGAGCGGCTCGCCGCCGAGGCGCCGGGGTGGGCCGACGGACGCTCGTTCGCGTTCCACCGGTCGCTGCCGGGCCGCCCCGAGCTGGTCTGGCGCCACCTGACCGAGACCTCTCTGCTCGCCCGGTGGTGGACGCCCGACGATCTGCGCGTCTCCGAGCTCGTCTTCGAGGCGCGGCCGGGCGGGCGGATCGTCCACGAGTACCGCGACGCCGAGGACGCCGACGGCTCCGACCCGGTCGCCGGACGCGCGGAGGGGGTCGTCGACGACGTACGGCCCGGCGAGCGCCTCGCCTACCGGCTCTCCCCGCTGCTTCCCGGTGGCGGCCTCGCC
The DNA here is from genome assembly GCF_039534085.1 of Planomonospora alba. Lineage (NCBI taxonomy): Bacteria > Bacillati > Actinomycetota > Actinomycetes > Streptosporangiales > Streptosporangiaceae > Planomonospora > Planomonospora alba. Next base: position 61,009 of record NZ_BAAAUT010000022.1, on the reverse strand, counting down.
TTCACCGCCCACGTCGAGATCGGCCTCAGGCCCACCGGCACCGGCACCGGCCTCGACGCCCATTGGCGGATCACCGGCAGCACCGTCGACTCCGCGGACTTCATCGCGGGCATCGAGATCGGCTTCGGCCAGAGCCTCGACAAGCTCGCCGCGGCCCTCGCCGCGGACCCGCACGACCCCAACGATCCCGGAACCCCGCACGACCCCGACACGAGGAGCACGACGTGACCAGCCACACCGGCCGCAAGGTGACCGCGAACCTGAGCCTCACCCTCGACGGGCGTTACAACGGTCCCGGCGGGCCGCACGATTTCGGAGCGTTCGCCCCGTATGTGACAAGCGAGGTGGCGCGGGACCACATGACCCGCATCTGGGAGGGCGCGACGACGGCGCTGCTGGGCCGGATCAACGCCGAGGGGTTCATGGGGTACTGGCCGGCGGTCGCCGAAGACGACGGCGCCGACCCGCGTGATCGCGGATACGCGAAGTGGCTGGTCGGCGCGGAGAAGGTGGTCTTCTCGACCACCCTGGCCGAGGCGCCGTGGGAACGCACCCGCGTGGTGAACGCTCCCGTCGTGGACGTCGTCGCCGGACTCAAGGCCACCGGCGAGGGCGACATCCTGGTCAACAGCAGCGCGAGCCTCATCAAGCCGCTCCTGGCGGCGGACCTGCTCGACCGGCTGCATCTCATGATCTTCCCCGAGATCGCCGGGGGTGGGCAGCGGCTGTTCGACGACGGCCTGCCGGCGTCGACATGGAGGCTCGCCCACCAGGAGACCGGCGAGCTGGGCGAGATCGCCGTGGTCTACGACCGGGTCCGCTGAGCCGGCCGATCGGAGCGCACCAGCCGGTGGGGCCGCTGAGATCGCCCCGGCTCTGTGGAGGGAACCGCCTCTTCGGCGCCTCCGGCTCGGTGCGCCGGTGCTCGACCGGCGGGACTGTCGCACAATTCCTCACCTATGCGCAGGCCGCGCCGATCCAGTGGGCGAGCCGGGACTCCGGCTGACCCTCGAAGAGGGCTATGGAAAGGTGTGCGACCGTCATGAACGCACGAAAGGCCGCGGTCCAGGTCACCGCCGACCGGAACCGGCTGGCCGGCCGGCTGGCGGACTTCCGCGTCGGGACCAAGATCTATGTTTCCGTCGTCTGCATCGCGCTGGTCGCCCTCGCCGTCGGAGGACTCGCGATCAGCCGGATGAGCGGCCTCAACGAGGACATCAAGGAGATGAAGGCCCGGCACGTCGACAGCCTGGTGCAGCTGAGCACGCTGCGCGGCGCGGCCGGCGACGGCTTCCAGGGCCTGTTCGGCTGGGCCGTGTCGGTGGAGGCCGCGGACAAGGCCGGCAGCCGCGAGATGGTCGAGGCGGCCGACGCGGACTTCCTGGCCGCCCTGGAGGCCTACCGGGAGCTGTCCGCCGGTTCGGAGCGGAGGGAGGCGGCCGCCGCGGACGTGGCCGAGACCTTCGTCTACTTCCAGAACCTGCGTGACCACGCGCTGTTCCAGGAGGCGCCGGCGGCCGGGGTCCGGCTGCCCGCCGCGGACCAGATGGTCGCCGAGTGGACGAAGGCCCAGCAGCGGCTGAAGGAGTCGGTCGAGGAACTGCAGCAGGCCGAGGACGCCGAATCGGCCGCGATGGCCGCGGCGGCCGAGGACGCCTACGGCAGTGCCCGCACCCAGGTGGTCATGTACCTGGCCGTGGCCCTGCTGCTGGCCGTCGGCCTGGCCTCGTTCGTCTCCCGAGTGATCATCCGGCAGCTGGGCAGCGTATCCACCGCGCTGGCCGCCGTGGCGGAGGGCGACCTCACCGTGCCGGCCGAGGTGCGCGCTCGCGACGAGCTGGGCGCCATGGCGGTGGCCGTCAACACCGCCCGCGAGAGCCTGAGCGCGATGGTCGGCCGGCTGACCGCCGGCTCCCGGACCCTCGGGCAGAGCACCGAGCGGTTGACCGCCGCCACCGAGCAGATCGGCGCCTCGGCGCAGGAGGCCGCGGCCCAGGCCGGCGTGGTGGCGAGCGCGGCCGGGGAGGTGTCGACGAACGTGCAGGCCGTGGCCGCCGGCAGCGAGCAGATGGGCGCCTCGATCCGCGAGATCGCGCAGAGCGCCAACGACGCCGCCAAGGTCGCCTCCGAGGCGGTCGGCGTGGCCGAGACCACCAACGCCACCGTCTCCAAGCTCGGCGAGTCCAGCGCCGAGATCGGCAACGTCGTCAAGGTGATCACCTCGATCGCCGAGCAGACCAACCTGCTGGCCCTCAACGCCACGATCGAGGCGGCCCGCGCCGGTGAGATGGGCAAGGGCTTCGCCGTGGTCGCCAACGAGGTCAAGGACCTCGCCCAGGAGACCGCCCGGGCCACCGAGGACATCTCCCGGCGGGTGGAGGCGATCCAGGCCGACACCGCCGAGGCGGTCACCGCGATCGGGGAGATCTCCCGGATCGTCGCCCGGATCAACGACTACCAGCTGACCATCGCCTCGGCGGTGGAGGAGCAGACCGCCACCACCGGCGAGGTCGCCCGCAGCGTCTCCGACGCCGCCCAGGGGACCACCGACATCGCCACCAACATCGGCGGTGTGGCGACCGCCGCGCAGAGCACCACCGCGACGCTGGCCGAGGCCGTCGGCACCGTCACCGAGCTCGCCGGTCTCGCCCGCGAGCTGCAGGACGTGGCCGCCCGCTTCCGGGTCTGACCGGCGTCATCGGCGGCCGGCGGCCGCCACCGCGCCCCCCGGCCGTGACCGCTCCCGGGCCGGCGGCCGCCTCAGTCGTGCGGTGGCAGGTGGCCGAGCCGGTGGTCGGCGGCGTTGAGCGCTTCGTCGACCAGGCGCCGCAGATGCCCGTGGCACAGGCGGTAGATCACGCGGCGGCCTTCCTTGCGGGTGGTGACCAGGCCGGCCAGGCGCAGGCGGGCCAGGTGCTGGCTCACCGCCGGGCGGGGGAGGTCGCAGGCCGCGGTGAGCGTCGTCACGTCCGCCTCGCCTTCGGACAGTCGCTGCAGCAGGGCCAGGCGGGTGCGGTCGGCCAGCAGGGCCAGGATGCCGGCGGCCGCCTTCAACCGTTCGCCCTGGTCGTGCTCCTGCGAACCATGCGCACCTGAGAGGTGCATGCGTGCGCTCATACGCACATAATGGGGGATGCGGGGGCCGCCGTCCAGCGGCCCGCCCGTCGCGCCCCGATCCGCACACGCTGGAGCCGTCATGAGCGACCAGAGCACGCCCCGCGAGCCGCACCGCCCTGACCGGGGGCCGGGCGGCGACCACGGCCACGATCCCGGGCACGGTCACGGGCGCGGGCACGGCCACGGCCACGGCCACGATCCCGGGCGCGGGCACGGCCACGGCCACGATCCCGGGCACGATCACGGGCGCGGGAAGGCGGGCGGCGGCGGGATCCGCAGGCTGCTCTCCCGCGCCGGGCACGCCCTCGCCCCGCACGGCCACGACGGCGTCGACAAGACCGATGCGGCGCTGGAGTCCAGCAGTCGCGGGATGCGGGTGCTGGTCGTCTCGTTCGCGGTGTTGGCGGTCACCGCGCTGGCCCAGGCGGTGATCGTGGCGGCGTCGGGATCGGTGGCGCTGCTGGGCGACACGCTGCACAACGCCGCCGACGCGCTGACCGCGGTGCCGCTGGGCATCGCGTTCTGGGCCGGGCGGCGCGCGGCCACCCGCCGCTTCACCTACGGCTACGGCCGGGCCGAGGACCTGGCCGGGATCGTCATCGTGGTCGTCATCGCAGCCTCCGCCGGACTGGCCGGTTACGAGGCGGTCCGGCGGCTGATCGATCCTCAGGACGTGCGGGCGCTGGGCTGGGTGGCCGCGGCGGGACTGGTCGGTTTCGCCGGCAACGAGTGGGTGGCCCGCTACCGGATCGCGGTCGGCCGCGAGATCGGCTCGGCCGCCCTGGTGGCCGACGGGCTGCACGCCCGCACCGACGGCTTCACCTCCCTGGCCGTGCTGCTCGGCGCGGGCGGTGCCGCGCTCGGATTCCCGCTCGCCGATCCGCTCGTCGGATCGCTGATCACGCTGGCGATCTGCTTCGTGCTGCGGGACGCGGCCGGGCAGATCTACCACCGGCTGATGGACGCCGTCGACCCCGCCCTGGTCGACCGCGCCGAGCGGGTGCTGGCCGCCACCCCCGGCGTGCGGAAGGTGGGCGTGGTACGGCTGCGCTGGATCGGGCACGCGCTGCGCGCCGAGGTGGACATCGTCGTGGACGGCCGCCTGCCGCTGGTGGAGGCGCACGCGGTGGCGGTCGAGGCCGAGCACCGGCTGATCCACCAGGTGCCGCGCCTGCGCGCGGCCACGGTGCACGCCGATCCCGACGGCCCTGCCGGCACCGATCCCCACGCGGTGCTGGCGGGTCACCGCTGAGCGCGCGGACGCGAAAACGCGTTGCCGCCGGTTCCCCCCGAAACGTATGGTTCTGCGTTCGTGGTCACAGCGGTGGAGCGATTCCTGCCTGTCCGGCTGGGGACGGGATTCATCACGCTCAACCAGCTCGCCGGGCCGCCGATCGGCGCGGCGCTGTTCGGCCTGGGCTCGGCCTGGCCGTTCGCGGGCCAGCTGCTCCTGGTGGTGGCGGGGATCGTCCTGGTCTCCCGGATCACGTTGCCGCCGCACGGCCGGCAGGCAGGAGACCCCGCGCCCGACACCGTACGGGCGCTCGTCGACGGCTTCCGCTGGACCGTCCGGCACGCGGCGGTCCGCACGCTGGCGCTCACGATCCTGATCTTCAATTTCACGTTCGGTGCGGCCTGGTCGGTTCTCGTCCTCTACACCCAGGAGCAGCTCGGCCTCGGCGCCGTGGGTTTCGGCCTGATGACCACCCTCGGGGGGGATCGGCGGCCTGATCGGCACCGGTCTGTACGGGGCCATCACCCGCAGGGTGAGCCTCGGCGCCCTGATGCGGATCGGACTCGTCATCGAGACGTTCACCCACCTGGGCCTGGCCCTGGCCCGTTCGCCGTGGGTCGCCGGAGGCATCTTCCTGGTCTTCGGCGCGCACGCGTTCATCTGGGGCACGACCTCGGTCACCGTCCGCCAGCGCGCGGTCCCGCGCGACCTTCAGGGCCGGGTGGGCAGCGTCAACACCATCTGCGTCTACGCCGGTCTGGTGGTCGGCTCGTTGATCGGCGGTGTCCTGGCCGCCCGCTTCGGCGTCGCGGCGCCCTTCTGGTTCGCCTTCGCGGGTTCCGCGGTGTTCGTGGTGCTGCTGTGGCGGCAGCTCATGCTCATCGCCCACGACGACTGAGCTGCTGAGGGCGGTCGCGGATCGGCGGCCCGCTGCCCGGCCTGATCGAGGTAGGCCCGCCGGCGCCGGCTCACCGCCCCCGGAGCGGGCCGGGCGCAGGCCGCGGCGGGGGCGCGCGTGCTCACCGGGCCGGTGCCTGCGGGCGGGACCGGCCGGTCACGTCGTCGGCGGGCGCGTACACGGTGGCGTCCTTGGCGCCGCCCGCCGCGGCGACCCGGGCGGCGTGGGTGGGCGCGTCGGGCACGTGGGCGGGCTTGAGCGCCGCGAACTCCCTGCGCAGCACGGGCACGACCTCCTCGCCGAGGATGTCGAGCTGCTCCAGCACGGTCTTCAGCGGCAGGCCGGCGTGGTCGATGAGGAACAGCTGGCGCTGGTAGTCGCCCACGTAGTCGCGGAAGGTGAGGGTGCGGTCGATGACCTGCTGGGGGCTGCCCACGGTCAGCGGGGTCTCGCGCATGAACTCCTCCAGCGACGGGCCGTGGCCGTAGACCGGGGCCTCGTCGAAGTAGGGGCGGAACTCGCGCACCGCGTCCTGGCTGTTCTTGCGCATGAACACCTGCCCGCCGAGCCCGACGATGGCCTGGTCGGCCGAGCCGTGGCCGTAGTGCTCGAAGCGCTGCCGGTACAGGGCGACCATCCGCTGGGTGTGCTCCTTGGGCCAGAAGATGTGGTTGTGGAAGAAGCCGTCGCCGTAGTAGGCCGCCTGCTCGGCGATCTCCGGGCTGCGGATCGAGCCGTGCCAGACGAACGGCGGCACGCCGTCGAGCGGCCGGGGCGTGGAGGTGAAGCCCTGCAGGGGCGTGCGGAAGCGGCCCTGCCAGTCGACCACGTCCTCGCGCCACAGCCTGTGCAGCAGCGCGTAGTTCTCGATGGCCAGCGGGATGCCCTGCCGGATGTCCTGGCCGAACCACGGGTAGACCGGGCCGGTGTTGCCGCGGCCCAGCATGAGGTCCACGCGGCCGCCCGCCAGGTGCTGCAGCATCGCGTAGTCCTCGGCGATCTTCACCGGGTCGTTGGTGGTGATCAGCGTGGTCGCGGTGGACAGCTGCAGCCGCTGCGTCTGCGCGGCGATGTAGCCCAGGGTGGTGGTGGGCGAGGACGAGAAGAACGGCGGGTTGTGGTGCTCGCCGAGCGCGAACACGTCCAGGCCGACCTCCTCGGCCTTCTTGGCGATCGTGACGATCGCCTGGATCCGCTCGGCCTCACTGGGCGTCCGCCCGGTCGTGGGGTCGGTGGTGATGTCACTGACCGAAAAGACACCGAACTGCATGACGTTCCCCGTCCGCTCATAAATGACTCGTCATGTACCTGCCGGCTCAACGTACATGACGCATCATTTATTTCGCAAGCGACGTGCGGCGCGCCCGGCGGCGCCCGCGGGCCGGAGGCGGTCACAGGGCCGCGTCGAGCAGGCAGCGGGGAGTGCCGTGCAGCTCGTCGATGACCACGCGCCCGGCCACGCCGAACACCTCGGCCAGCAGGTCCGGCGTGATCACGTCCGCAGGCCTGCCGTCGGCCCGGACCCGTCCCCCGTGGAGCGCGACGATGCGTTCGGCGAAGCGGGCCGCGTGGTCGAGCTCGTGCAGGACGGTCACGACGGTGAGGCCGCGGGCGGCGCGCAGCGTGCGGACCAGGTCGAGGACCTGCAGCTGGTGGCGGATGTCCAGATGGGCGGTCGGCTCGTCCAGCAGCAGGATGCGGGTGTCCTGGGCCACGGCCAGCGCGAGCCGTACGCGCTGGCGCTCGCCGCCGGACAGCGTGTCGAGGACGCGGTCGGCGAGATGGGCGACCCCGGCCAGCTCCAGTGCCTCGTCCACGGAGTCCGACTCCCGCAGCAGTCCCAGCGGTCCCCGGTGCGGGTACCGGCCCTGGCGGACGAGCCGGCGCACGGTCAGCCCGGGGACGGGCGGCAGGCTCTGGTGCAGGACCGCCAGCCGCTGCGCCACCTGCCGCCGCGACAGGGAGGCCAGCTCCGCGCCGTCGAGCAGGATGCGGCCGGACGACGGCTCCAGCAGGCCCGCGATCAGGCGCAGCAGCGTGCTCTTGCCGCAGCCGTTGACGCCGACGAGGGCCACGGACTCGCCGGGCTCGACGGTGAGGTCGATCCCGGTCAGGATCGGGCGTGTGCCGTACGAGAAGTGCAGGTCCTGGACCGTGATGCTCATTGCGATCTTCCCAGTCTGATGAGGACGGCGGCGCCGGCCAGCGCGGTGACCACACCGGTCGGGACGCCGAGCCGGTGCGCGCCGTCGAGGAGGTGCCCGGCGAACTGGGCGAGGGTGTCCGCGCCGGCGAGCAGGACGGCCCCGGTGGCGGCGGCGGTGAGGACGCGGCCGCCCAGCCTGCGGGCGGCGTGCGGGGCGACCAGGCCGACGAAGGAGATCGCCCCCGACAGGCTGGCCGCGCCGGCGGTCAGGGCGATCGCCGTGGTCAGCGCGACGGCCCGGCCCAGACCGGGGTGCAGGCCGAGCGAGGCGGCGTGGTCGTCGCCGGGGGACAGGACGGCCAGGACCCCCGAGCAGGCCCACGCCACGGCGACGCCCCCGGCGATCCACCAGGAGGCGAGGGCCAGGTGCTCCCACACCCGCCCGTCGACCGAGCCGATCAGCCAGCGCAGCGCGTTGCCGAACCTGCCGGGCTGGTAGGCCAGCAGCATCGTGGTCAGCCCTGCCAGCAGCGCGCTGCCGAGCAGGCCGTGGACCACGAGGTCGGCCGGGGGGCGGCGGGCGGACATCAGCCAGGTGGTCCCGCCGCCCAGCGCGCCGCCGGCGAGCGCGGCGAGCAGCGCTCCGGCGGCGGAGTCGGCGGGGAACAGGCCGAGGGTGAGCCCGCCGAGGATGCCGAGCACCGCGCCGGGGTTCACACCGGAGAACTCGGGTGCGGCCAGCGGGTTGCGCAGCGCCGCCTGGAGCACGTATCCGGAGGCGCCCAGGGCCGCGCCGGTGAGCAGGGCGGTGAGCAGCCTCGGCACGCCGAGCTCCCACACGATCTTCTCGGCCCGACCGTCCGCGGCGCCGTCGAGCAGGCCGGTGACCGCGCCGGGCGGCTGGCCTGAGGCGAGCAGGTGCGCGACCGCGACCACCGCGAGCAGGACCGCAGCCGTGGCCACCCGGCCGGGCGCCGCGCCGTAGGCACCCGGCTCGGGCCTGCGCGTGAGCGTCATGCGCGGGCCCGCCTTCGCAGCAGGACGGCACCCGCCAGAACGCCGGCCAGTGCCGTCCAGGCCCCGAGCGGGGTCTCCACCGGGGCGAACGCCAGCCGCGCGGCCAGGTCGGCCGTCACGGTGACCAGTGCGCCCAGCGCGGCCGACCACGTCAGCCGGCTCCCGGCGCCCGCGTGCGGGCGCAGCCGCCGGGCCGCCACCGGCGCCAGGAACCCCACCCACGCGATCGGGCCGCAGGGACCGGTCACCGCGCCGATCAGCACGGTGGACACCGCGAGCACGCCGAGCCGGGCGCGGTCCACCCGGCTGCCGAGCGAGGCGGCCGCGTCGTCGCCCAGGCGCAGCAGGCCGAGCGCGGGAACGCACAGCACGACGAGGGGGATCGCGGCGGCGAACCACGGCAGGGTCCTGGCGGCCTGCTCCCACATCAGGCCGGACAGGCTTCCGACGAGGTAACGGAAGAGCATGTCGTACTGGAGGCGGTCGGCGGTGGCCATCACGGCCAGCAGCAGCGCCTGGATGCCGGTCGAGACCGCGGCGCCGGTCAGCAGGACGCCGCCGGCGGTGCGGCCCGTCCTGGCCGCGGCGAGTGTGACGAGCCCGCCGAGCGCGGCACCCCCCAGGCCCGCCAGCGGATACAGCGAGGGCGGCACGGGCAGCGCCCACACCACGCACACGCCCACGGCCAGCGCGGCTCCGGTCGAGACGCCGAGCATCTCGGGCACGGCGAGCGGGTTCCCGAGCGACTCCTGCAGCAGGAGGCCGGCCGTGCCGATCGCCGCGCCGCCCGCCAGGCCGATCAGCACGCGGGGGACGCGCAGCTCCCAGACCACCACGTGCGCGATCGAGCCGGGGGCGGCCGACAGCAGGTCGTGAGGGGCCACGAACGGCGTGCCCAGGCACAGCCCGGCCAGCGCCGCGACGGCGAGGCCGAGCCCGGCCGCCCAGGGCGCGAGCGCGCGCGGGCGCCCGGCGCCGCCCGCCGGACGTCCGCCGGGCGCGGCGCTCATCCGGCGGCCTTGGCGAGCGCCTCGTCCAGGATGATGCCGAACGCCCTGGTGCCGCGGCCCGACGCCCACAGCTCGGTCTGCACCTCGAACACCTTGCCCGCGGCCACGGCGGGGACGCGCCTCCACACCGGGTTGTCCCTGTAGTGCTCGCTGACCGAGGTCCCGAACGACTGGATGAAGATCACCTGCGGTGCCTTCGCCAGGATCTCCTCGATGCTGTAGGCCTGCGCGGTCTCGAAGCCGCCGCCCTTGCTGGGCCAGGGGTAGGCGAAGAACCGGGACATGAAGTGGCCCAGCACGTCCTCGGTGGTGTTGACGCCCACCGAGGTGCCCCCGTACATCGCCAGGACCGGCTTCTTGTCCAGTCCCGCGGCTCTGGCGCGGGCCGCTCCGTCGGCGAGCTTGGCGCGGAAGCGGCTCTCGGCCGCGGCCTGCTGCCGGCCGCGGTCGGTGAGCTGCGCCAGCGCGCGCAGGTAGCCGATCGAGTCCTCGTACGACCTCACCTCGACCACCCACAGCGGCGCGAACTTCTCCACCGCGGTTCTGAGCTGGTCGTGGACGCCGGCGAGGCCGATCACCAGATCGGGCTCCGCCTCGGCGATCGCGGCGACGTCCTCACTGCCGAAGCTTCCCGGGACGACCGGGACCTCGGCGCCCTTCGCGCCCAGGTAGTCGGGGCGGGACAGCAGCTCGGGCGTGGTCGTGGCCACGGGGGTCAGTCCCAGCTCGACGAGGGCGTCGTCGCACAGGCCGGTCAGGCAGACCACGCGCTCCGGCTTCTTCTTCAGCGTGAGCGTCCTGCCGTGGGGGTCGGTGACGGTCAGGGCCGCGCCGACCGGCGTGACCGGGACGGCGGTCGGCGCGGCGGCCCGCGGCTCCGCCGGGGCGCCACCGGTCCGGGGGTCGCTTCGACCGCAGGACGCCACCAGTGCGAGCGCGACCAGGGCGATGACCGATCGCCTCGCCACCGGCCCGGCCTGCCGTCCGCCGGGAGAGAGAGCGCCGCGGCGCATGGGACCTCCAGATATGAAAACCATTGCCAACTCTAGACGATGAAAATAGTTATCATTTACTCTCGCTTCGCATCAAGGGGAGGGCCGCGTCCTCCCTCGGGGACGGAAAGGGGAGGGCGAGTGATCGTTCATCGCCGGCTGCTGCAACTGGCCGGTGGCGTGAAGGGGCCGATCGCGGTCTGCGCGGGCCTGGGCCTGGCGGTCAGCGCCGCGTACACCGGCCAGGCGGTCCTGCTCGCCGCGGCCCTGGCCGCCCTGGCCGGTGGAGACGTCCCGGCGGCGGTGCGGCTGCTGGCCTGGGCCTTCGCGGTGATCGTGGCGCGGGCGGCGCTGCTGTGGGTCAGGGAGTCCGTGACCGTGTGGGCGGGCGCGCTGATCAAGGCCCGGCTGCGCGACCGGCTGATCGACCACCTGGGCCGGCTCGGCCCCGCGCACCTGACCGGCGCCCGCACGGGACACGTGCAGGCCACCCTGGTCGACGGGGTGGAGGGGCTCGACCCGTACTTCAGCCGCTACCTCCCTCAGGTCGTCGTCACCTTCTGCGTGCCGGTGGCGCTGACGGGCTGGCTGTTCACGGTCGACGCTGCGGCCGCGGCGGTCCTGGCCGCCGCCGTGGCGGGGGTCCTGGTCATCCCCAGGTTCTGGGACGCGACGCTGCTCAGGCGGGGGCGCGGCCGCTGGGCCGCGTTCGCCGCGCTGGCCTCGGACTACCTGGAGGCGACGCAGGGCATGGCGACCCTGCGGGCGTTCGGAGCCGTCGGCGCGGTGGGGGCGCGGCTGGCCGGCCGGGCGCACGACCTCTACCTGACCACCATGCGCCAGCTCAGGATCTCACTGGTGGAGACGGGGGTCAGCGCGTTCCTCGTCCAGGCGGGCACGGCCGGGGCCGTCCTCGCCGCGGCGACCGCGGGCAGCACGTGGGAGGCGGTCGCCGTCCTGGTGATCACCGTGGAGTGCTTCCGCCCCGTGAAGAACCTCTCCGAAGCCTGGCATGCCGGATATCTCGGCATAACGGCGGTCGACGGCATCGAGGACCTGCTGACCGCGTCCCCGGCCGTCGAGGACCGGGGGACGCGGCGCGACTTCCCCGAGGCGCCGGCCGTCGCCTTCGAGCACGTCACCTTCACCTACCCCGGTGCGGAGCGCCCCGCCGTACGCGACGTCGCCTTCACCGTCGAGCCGGGCCGCACCGTCGCCCTGGTCGGACCGTCCGGCGCCGGGAAGAGCACCCTGGCCGCCCTCCTGCAGCGCCACCACGACCCCGACCGGGGCGCGATCACCATCGGCGGGGTCGACATACGCGACCTCACGCTCGACGCGCTGCGCGGCGGCGTCGCGGTCGTGGCGCAGGACACCTACCTCTTCCACGGCACCGTGGCCGAGAACCTGCGCCTGTCCAGACCGGAGGCCACCGACGAGGAACTGGTCGCCGCCGCCCGGCTGGCCGCGGCCCACGACTTCATCGCCCGGCTCCCCGACGGCTACGACACGCGGCTGGGGGAGCGCGGGGCGACGCTCTCGGGCGGGCAGCGGCAGCGCCTGGCCATCGCGCGGGCGCTGCTGGCCGACGCCCCCGTCCTGGTGCTCGACGAGGCCACCTCGCACGTGGACGCGCGCACCGAGCAGGCCCTGTCCGAGGTGCGGCGGGGCCGTACCTGCCTGATGATCGCCCACCGGCCCGACACCATCCGGCAGGCCGACCACGTGGTGACCCTGGAGAACGGAACCGTCCTGGAGACCGCGGCATGAACCCGTCCATCCGCTGGCTCGCGGGCGCCGTCGGCGCGCACCGCCGGGCGTTCGTCTCCACCCTGGTCTCGAACCTGATCGGGCAGCTGGCCGTGCTCGGCGCGGCGGTGACCGGCGCCTGGCTGGTGGGACGTGCGATCGCCGGCCGCGGCGTGCCGCTCGGCCCGGCCGGCGCCGTGCTGGGCGGGCTCGTCGCGGTGGCCGCGCTGGCCGCCTGGTGGGAGACGTACGTCGCGCACGATCTGGCCTACCGGGTGCTGGCCGGACTGCGCGGCCAGGTCTACGGCGCGGTCGCCCGGATCGCCCCGGCCCGCCTCCTGGGCCGCCGCAGCGGCGACCTGGCGGCGGCCGCGCTGTCGGACGTCGAGACCCTGGAGTGGCTCTTCGCGCACACCCTGGCCCAGCTCATCACCGCGGGCACGGTGCTGGTGGCGGGGAGCGCGGCCGCCGCCGTGATCGACCCCCTGCTGCCGGCCTTCTCGCTGCCGCTGGCCGCGTGCGTGCTGACCGTGCCGCTGTGGCTGCGCAGGGCCTCCCGCCGGCACGGCGACGAGCTGCGCGAGGCCACCGCCGAACTCACCGCCGACGTGGTCGACACCGTCCAGGGCATGCGCGAGCTGGCCGCCTTCCGCGCCGTGGAACGCCGCAGGGACCTGCTGGCCCGCAAGACCCGCCGGCTGGCGCGGGCCCAGGCGGCGAACGCGGCCCGCGGCGGCCTCGAGACGGCCCTCACCGACCTGCTCCTCGCCGTCGCGGCCGCCGGGACGCTGCTCCTGGTCGCCACGGTGATCGGATCCCCCGCGGACGCCCCGGTCGCCATGGTGCTGGCGGCCGGCTCCCTCGGCCCGGCCGCCCAGGTGGCGCTGCTGCTCAAGGAGTACGGCACGCTGCGCGCGGCCGCCGACCGGGTGCACGCCCTGGTCACCGCGCCCGCCAACGTGACCCCGCCGCGGGAGCCCCTGGAGGTGCCCGCCGAGCCGGACGTGGTCTTCGAGGACGTCCGCTTCCGGTACACGCCCGACGGCCCCGACGTGCTGCGCGGGGTGTCCTTCCGCGTCCCGTACGGCAGGACCGTCGCCCTGGTCGGCGCCTCGGGCGCAGGCAAGTCCACCTGCGTCTCCCTGCTGCTGCGCCACTGGGACCCCGACGGCGGCCGCATCCTGGTGGGCGGCGTGCCGCTGCCGCGCATCGCCGACCTGCACCGGCACGTCACGGTGGTGCCGCAGGACGTGCACCTGTTCGCCGGCACCGTCGAGCAGAACGTACGGCTCGGCGCCCCCCGCGCCGACGTGGCCGACGCCCTGCGCACCGCCCAGCTCGCCGTCGACCCGGGGCTCCCCGTCGGCGAGCGGGGCGTCACGCTCTCCGGCGGCCAGCGCGCCCGGGTGGCCGTGGCCCGGGCGCTGGCCACGCGGGCGCCGGTGCTCGTGCTGGACGAGGCGGTGGCCAACCTCGACCCCGACAACGAGGCCCGCCTCGCCGACGCGCTCGAGGGGGCAGCCGCCGGCCGCGCCACGCTCGTCATCGCGCACCGCCTGTCCACCGTCCGCAGAGCCGACCGCATCGTGCTCCTGGAGGAGGGGCGCGTGGCCGCCCAGGGGTCCTACGCGGAGCTGGCCGAGCGGCTGGCCCCCCTGTTCGCCCGGTAGCCGCGGAGAAGCCGGGAGGGCCCGCTCCGCTCCGCCGCCGACGGGACGGCCCGGGACCGCCTCCGCGGCCGCGGGATCGGCGGTCGGCTGGACGCCCACCCCGGCCGCGGCACCCGGATGGCGCGGACCTCGGCCGCACCGGCGCCGGCCCGGGCGGTTCGGATCCCGGCCGGCGGCCGCGTGGTCGTCGACGTGCACGCGACGTCGTGGCCGCCACAGGCCGGCTCGTTCCCTCCCAGACGGCGTCCGGTCACCGCCGCGGTCGGTCCCGGTGGTCTCCGGGCGCCGGGACCGGGGCGTGCGAGGTGGCCGGATATCCACGTGAGACCGGTGCGGACGGTCCGTATCCTCAGGGGGTGTGACCGTGGGCTTCCTGTTCTGCGCCGACCCGCTCCGGCCCCGGCGGGTCGATCCGCACTTCGGGCCGGAGGCGCTGGCCGTACGGGACGGGGACGGGCGGGTGGCGCTGGTCGACCACGACGCGCTGACGGCGGGCCGGACCGGGGAGGCGGTGGCGCGGGTGCCGGACGGGTTCGGCCCGGTCTGGTACCGCGGCTGGATGCTCCGCTCCGGGCAGTACGCGGCGCTTGAGGAGGCGCTGCGGGCGAGGGGCTGCCGCCTGCTCACCGACGCCGGCGCCTACCGCCGTGCCCATGAGCTGCCCGGCTGGCTGCGCTGCTTCGAGGACCTGACGCCGCGCACGGCCGTGGTGCCGATGGCGCCGGGCGGGCGTGCGCCGGGCGGGCGGCGGCTGGCCCGGCTGGCGGGCGGGCTGGGGGAGACGGGCTTCGTGGTCAAGGACTACGTCAAGTCGCGCAAGCACGAGTGGCTGCAGGCGTGTTACGCGCCCGATCTGGACGCGCTGGAGCGGGTCGCCGCGCGGTTCGTCGAGTTGCAGGGCGAGGACCTGACCGGCGGTCTGGTGATCCGGGGGTTCGAGCACTTCACCGGGGCGCAGGTGCGGGTGTGGTGGCTGGACGGGGAGGCGGTGTTCGCCGGGCCGCATCCCGACAGTCCCGGTGACGCCGTCGAGCGGCCCGAGATCCTGGGCGACGTGCGCGAGGCGGTCCGGCGCCTCGGCGCCCGGTTCGTCACGACCGACCTCGTACGGCGGGCCGACGGGGCCTGGCGGGTCATCGAGGTGGGTGACGGCCAGGTGAGCGACTGGCCGTCCACGGCCGACCCCGGGGTCCTGGCCGGAGCACTGCTCGCGGCCGGGGGCGCGGCCCGCGCCCCCGGCTGACCGGCACGCGGGGCGGGTTCACCCCCGCCCGGGGAGCGGGTCGCGGTCCGGCGCGGGGTCGGGGGCCGCCGCGGACGGCAGCGTGGTGAGCAGGCGGCCGAGCGCGTCGGCGGCCCACGCCTGCCAGCGTGCGTGCTCCCATCCCCGCTCGCCCACCAGCAGGTTGTAGGTCTCCGGCGACAGGACCGCCAGGGCGATGTCGGAGGCGGTGTCGGTGTCGAGACCGTCGCGCAGGGGGGTCTTGCGGGCGAGGGCGTCCATGAAGACGCGCATCACGGTCAGCCGCTGCCGGACGTTGACGGCCCAGAC
This sequence comes from Planomonospora alba, assembly GCF_039534085.1. Taxonomy (NCBI): domain Bacteria; kingdom Bacillati; phylum Actinomycetota; class Actinomycetes; order Streptosporangiales; family Streptosporangiaceae; genus Planomonospora; species Planomonospora alba. Next base: position 45,624 of record NZ_BAAAUT010000022.1, on the reverse strand, counting down.
GCCGGCCAGGTCGGGGTCGGTCGTGGCGGCGCTGCGCACGACGTCGAGGAGCGGTGCGGCGCGCAGGTAGATGTCCCCGGCGCCGGCCACCTGGCGGCGTATCTGCCCGAGCGGATCGGGGTCGGCGAGCGCGTCGCGGACCCAGGGGCGCTCCAGGGTGGGGACGGGTTCGTCGTCTCCCGCGACGGCCAGGTCGAGAGCGGTGGCGAGGACGGCCCGCTTGGTGCCGAAGGCGTAGTAGACGGTCTGCTCGCTCACCCCTGCCTCGGCCGCGATGGCGGTGATGCTCGTCGCGGTGTAGCCGGCCGTGGTGAACAGCCCGGTCGCCGCCGCGACGATGCGGGCGCGGGTGGCGCGGGCCCGTGCGCTCCGCCCGTCCTCTCTCCCGGAGCCTCGGGTGGTCGTGCCTCGTGGTGTCTCGCTCACGACTTGACTATAGCAGCACTCTAAAAACATTCTTAGAGTGTGACTACAAAAACATGGGGACCGCGAGGCTTCGCGGTCCTGCTCCTGCTCACCTCGGTCGAGCTCGTGGTGTTCCTCGAGGTGTCGATCGTCAACGTCGCGCTCCCCGCGATGAGCGCGTCCCTGTCACTGACCGGCGCGGGCCTGGCCTGGGTGGTCAACGCCTACCAGCTGACGTTCGGCGGCTTCCAACTGGTCGGCGGGCGGGCGGCGGACGTGTTCGGGCGGCGCCGGATGTTCCAGACCGGCATCGCGCTGTTCACCGCGGGATCGCTGCTGTGCGGACTGGCCCCCGACGCGGCCACGCTGCTGGCGGGCCGGGCGGTGCAGGGCGTCGGCGCGGCGCTCGTGGTCCCGGCCGAGCTGGCGCTGCTGGCGACGGTCTTCACCGAGCCCGCCGCCTACCGCCGCGCTTTCGGCGTGTGGAGCGCCATGGCGGCCGCGGGCGCCGGCTCCGGCGTGGCGCTGGGCGGAATCCTCACCGAGACGGCCGGCTGGCCGTGGATCTTCCTGATCAACGTGCCCATCGGCCTGGCGGCGCTCGCCGCGACCCCGCGCCTGCTGCCCCCGGACCGTCCCGGAGCCGGGCGCCCCCGCGCCGCCGGACCGCACCTGGACGTGGCCGGCGCGCTCACCGGCACCGGGAGCCTGCTCGCCGTGGTGCTCGTCGCCTCCGAGCTCCCCGTCCGGGGCTGGGACGCGCCCACCGTCACGGCGGCCGTGACCGGCGCGGCGCTGGCGGTCGCCTTCTGGGCCCGCCAGCCCCGCCACCCGCAGCCGATCCTGCCCCCCGCCCTGCTCCGGCAGCGGGAGATGCGCGCGGGCACCGTGGCCAACGCCCTGGTGGGCGCCTCCCACGTGCCGGCGTTCGTGCTGCTGTCGCTGATGCTGCAGGACGTGCTGGGCTACTCCGCGCTCGCCGCCGGGTTCGCCGTCCTGCCCATCGCGGCGGTCAACATGGTGACCGCCCGCACCGTGGTGCCCTGGGCGGCGGGGCGCTTCGGGATGCGCGCCGTCCTGGCCGCCGGCATGGGCCTGCTCGCGCTCGGCCTGACCGGATACGCGGTCCTGCTGCGTCCGGGCGCGGGGTTCCTCACCGCCGTGCTGCCGCCCGGCCTGGTGTTCGCGGCCGGGCTTCCGGCGGTGTTCGTCGGCTCCACCGCCTCGGCCGTACGGGCCGCGCCCGAGGAGCAGAAGGGGGCCGCCTCCGGGCTGCTCAACACCGCCCAGCGGCTCGGCGCCGCGCTCGGCGTCACCGGCGTGCTCCTGCTCTCGGCCGCGTGGACCGCCTCCCACGGGGACACCGCCGGCGGACTGCGGATCGGGTTCGCCGTCGCGGCCGGCCTCGCCGTCCTGGGGGTCGTCTGCGCCCTGGCCATGTCCTCCGCCCGCCGGCCGGCGGGCACCGCCGCCGCCCCCGCACCGGAGCGAGGAGCCCCCCGGTGACGGACACGGTCCTCATCCTCGGCGGATACGGCGCGGTCGGCCGCGAGGCGGCGGCCGCGCTCACCGCGGACGCGACGGTGATCGTGGCCGGCCGTGACCCGGACCGGGCCCGCCCGGTCCCGGGGGCCGTCGCGATGCGGGTGGACGCCACCGATCCCGCCGGCCTGGCCGGGGCGCTGGAGGGGGTCGGCGCCGTGCTCATGTGCGCCGAGACCGGCGACGCGCGGGTCGCCCGCGCCTGCCTGGAACGCGGCATCGGCTACGTGGACGTCTCCGCCTCCCGCCACGTGCTCGCCGCGATCCGTGAACTCGACGGCCTGGCGGTGGAACGCGGCGCGACGGCCGTCCTCAGCGTCGGCCTCGTGCCCGGCGTCACCAACCTGCTGGCGCGCATCTGCGCCGAGCGCTCACCGGCCCGGGACCTGCGCATCGGCGTGCTGCTCGGCTCGGGGGAGCGGCACGGCCCGGCGGCGCTCGCCTGGACCCTGGACGGGCTGGGCGGGCTCGGCGGCTCGTGGACGATGCGCTTCCCACCGCCGTACGGCGAGCGCACCGTCCACCGCTTCCCCTTCTCCGACCAGTACACGCTGCCCGGCACCCTCGGCGCGGCCTCGGTGCGCACAGGACTGTGCCTGGACTCCCGCCTGGCCACGGGCCTGCTCGCCGCGGCCGGCCGGCCCGCCGTCGCGGGCCTGCTGCGCCGCCCCGCGGTCCGCGGCCTGCTGCTGCGCGCGCTGGGCGGGATCCGTCCCGGCGGTGACGGGTTCGCCGTGACCGTCCGCTCCGGCACCGCGCAGGCCGCCTTCAGCGGGCGGCGGCAGAGCCGCGCCACCGGGCGCGCCGCCGCGCTGCTCGTCCGCCGCCTGCCCGCTCTGCCGCCGGGTGTGCGGCACATCGAGCAGCTGGTGGACCCGGTCGCCTTCCTGACCGAACTCGCCGCCGGCGGGTTCGGCCTCCATCTCGGAGAGGCGGGGGAGGGCGGTCCCGCGTGACGGCCACGGCTTCCCGGCGGGCGGTCTGCCCCGCGCGTGCCCGATGCGCCCGGCCGCGGCGGGCACCGCCGTGAGGAGCCGCGCCTGCGGCCCCGCCCGAACAGGGGCGCACGGCGGCTCAGGCGTCCAGGACCGCCTGCAGGAACGCCCGGGTGCGCGGATGCGCGGGATCGCTGAAGATCTGCTCGGGAGGGCCGTCCTCGATGATCCGCCCGTGGTCGAACATCAGGACCCGGTGGGAGACGTCCCTGGCGAAGCGCATCTCGTGGGTGACGCAGAGCACGGTCAGGTCGCCGCTGCGGGCGATGTCGCGCAGCAGGTCCAGCACACCCGCGACGAGTTCCGGGTCGAGTGCGGAGGTGACCTCGTCGAGCAGCAGCACCTCCGGTTCCATCGCGAGCGCCCGCGCGATGGCGACCCGCTGCTGCTGCCCTCCGGAGAGCCGGGACGGGTGCTCCAGCGCCTTGTCGGCCAGGCCGACCATCTCCAGGAGCTCGCGCGCCCTCGCCTCCGCCTGCTCGCGGGGGAGCCCCAGGGCCCGCACGGGTGCCTCGGTGAGGTTGCGCAGCACGTTCATGTTCGCGAACAGGTTGAACTGCTGGAACACCATGCCGATCTTCCTGCGGATCCGGCGCAGGTGCCGCTCGTCGGCGGGCACCAGCCTGCCCCTGCGCCGGACGTGGGACAGGCACTCGCCGTCGACCTCGATCGTGCCCGAGGTGACCCGCTCCAGCGTCATCAGCAGGCGCAGGATCGTGGTCTTGCCCGAGCCGCTCGGCCCGATCAGCGTGACGCGCTCACCGCGCCGGACCTCGAAGTCCAGCCCGCGCAGGACCTCCAGGTCGCCGAAGCGCTTGACGACCCGCTCGAAGCGGACCATCGGCGGGGAGCCGGCAGAGATCTCAGCTGCCAAGGCGGCGCTCCAGACGGCGGACGAGGATCGACGCCGGGACCGACACGAGCAGGAAGAACAGGCCGGCGACGGTCAGCGGCTCCAGGTAGCGGAAGCGCTCGGCGCCCAGCTCGCGGGCGAGCCCCACCACGTCGACGACGGTGATGACGGACAGCTGGGGCGACTCCTTGAAGATCGCCACCAGGTAGTTGCCCAGGGCCGGCAGCGTGCGGCGCACGGCCTGCGGCAGCACCACGTCGGTCCAGGTCCGGTGGCGGGGCAGGTCGAGGGCGACGGCCGCCTCCCACTGGCCCCGCGGCACCCCGTCGATGCCGGCCCGGTACACCTCGGAGGTGTAGGCCGCGTAGTGCACGCCCAGCCCGATGATCCCCGTCGCCAGGGCGCTCATCGTGACGCCGAACCCGGGCAGCACGTAGTAGAGGACGAACAGCTGCACCAGCAGCGGGGTGCTGCGGACGAACTCCACGGCGGCGCCCGCCGGGCGGCTGAGGAACGGCCGGCGCGAGCGGCGCAGCAGCGCGAGCAGGAGGCCGAGGGCGAACGCCAGCACCGCGCCGCCCAGCGTCGCCTGGACGGTGACCAGCAGCCCCCGGGTGAGCAGCTCGGGAAGGATCTGGAGCGTCCACCGCCAGTCCCAGCCCATCACGCCTCCCCCGCGGTGGAGGGCGGTGCGGGGAGCGGGGGCGGACGCCTGCGCGGGGGGCCGCCGCGGCCGACCAGGCGCCCGGCCCTGCGCTCGACGGCCCGCATGGCCAGCGTGATCGCGTAGGCGAACAGGAAGTAGACCACCAGGAGGAGGGCGAACACGGCCGCCTGGTCGCTGCCGGAGTTCACCAGGAGCCGGCCCTGGTAGGTCAGGTCGGCCACGGTGATGACCGACAGCAGCGACGTCGCCTTGAGCAGCTCGATGAGCAGGTTGTTCATCGGGGGGATCATGGCGACGAACGCCTGCGGCAGGATGACGTGGCGCATGCGCCGGTAGGGGGACAGGTTCAGCGCGACCGCCGCCTCCCACTGGCCGCGGGGCACCGAGCGCAGCGCGCCGCGCACCACCTCCGAGCCGTAGGCGCCGAGGTTGAGGCCGAGCGCCAGGACGCCGGCGAAGGTCTTCTCCAGCTGGTAGCCGGTGAGCAGGGGCATGGCGTAGTAGATCCAGAACAGCTGCACCAGGACCGAGGTGCCGCGGAAGAACTCCAGGTAGGCGCGGGCGGCCGCCCGGACGGCACGGCGGCCGGAGACGGCCGCCAGCCCCACGGGCAGGGCGATGGCGACCGCCAGCAGGGAGCCGCCGCCGGCGGCGGCGAGGGTGACCGCCGCTCCCTCGCACAGGAAGGGCATCGCCTCGCCCAGAGTGCCGGGCAGGTCGCCGCTGCAGGGACCGATCGTCATCGTGATCACCGTCGCGGCCGGTCAGGAGGCCGCGCAGAGCCGGTCGGCGGTCAGCCCGCGGGCCCGTTCGACCTCGGTGCGGGTGAAGCCGAACCGCTCGATGAGCGGCAGCACCCCTCCCGCGTCCTGCAGTCTCCTCAGCTGCGCGTTGAAGGCGTCGCGCAGCGCGGTGTCCTGCCTGCGGAAGCCGTACCCGCCGGCGCCGAGCCGCTCCTTGCCGCCGATGACCGGCACGAAGGACTCGGTCGCCTCCAGCGGCTCGCCGGCGTACTGCTGCCGCAGCGTCCAGCGCAGCGAGACCGCGGTCAGCGCGACGGCGTCCACCCGGCCGGCGAGGATGCCGTTGAAGGCCGCGTTCTGGTCGGGGAAGACGGTGATCTTCTCCCCGCTCACCCCGCTCGCCTCGGCGTAGCCCTTCTCCACGGCGCCTTCGAGCACGCCGAGCCGCGCGCCGCTCGCGGCGACGTCGGGGAAGCGCCGGATCCGTCTGGGATTGCCCCGGGGGACGAGGAACGCCTCGGCCGCCACGTAGTCGGGGTGCGAGAAGGCGACCTGCCGGCAGCGCTCCGGGGTGATGAACATGCCGGCGGCGATGACGTCGTACTGCTGGGACTGCAGGCCGGGGATCAGCGAGCCGAAGGAGTCGACGATCTGCGCCTCCAGTCCGCCGACGCCGAGCGCCCTGAAGACCGCGCGGGCGACCTCGGGGGCCTCCCCGGTCAGCCGGCCGTCGCCGTCGCGGAAGCCGTACGGCTGCTCGTTGGCGACGCCGACTCTGATCACGCCCGCCTCCCGGTACCGGGCGAGCGGGTCCGCGGCGTCCTGCCCGGGGGCGCCTGGGGCGTCGACGCGGGTGCACGCCGCGACCGGGGCGGACCCGGCGGCGAGCGCCGCCGCGGCCAGTCCTGAGCGCCGCAGGAAGCGGCGGCGCGTCCATCCCTGCTCCGTCACGTTGCGCTCCTGTCCGCTTCCGTGCCGGCGGTCCGGATCCGCCGGGGGATCGGCCTCCCGGGCCCCGCGGCGCCGCGCGGAGGCGTGACCGCGCCGGCCGCGTCTCCACGCGGTCGGCGCGGGAGGCGGCTCCGGTCCTCAGCCGACCGGGGTGAAGTCACGGGAGGCGATGAAGGGCGGGCGCCGGTCCGGTGCGGCGAACGGCTCCACGCAGGTGTTCTCGACGCTGTTGTAGACGATGAACACGTTGGAGCGGGGGAACGGGGTGATGTTGCCGTTGGAGCCGTGCATGCAGTTGCAGTCGAACATCGTCGCCGAGCCGGCGGGGCCGGTGAACAGCTCGATGCCGTGCTTTTCGGCCAGCAGCCGCAGGCTGTCGGGGTCCGGGGTGCCGATCTCCTGCCCCTTCAGGGACTGCTTGTAGTGCTCCGAGGGCGTCTCACCCAGGCAGCAGACGAAGGTCCGGTGCGAACCCGGCATGATCATCAGGCCGCCGTTGTGCACGTGGTTGTCGGTGAGCGCGATCGAGATGCTCACCGCGCGCATGCGGGGCATGCCGTCCTCGGCGTGCCAGGTCTCGAAGTCGGAGTGCCAGTAGAACTCCTTGCCGGTGAAGCCGGGCTTGTAGTTGACCCGGCTCTGGTGGATGTAGACCTCCGAGCCGAGGATCTGCCGGGCGCGGTCGACCAGGCGCGGGTCGGCCGCCAGCTTCGCGAAGACCTCGCTGACCTTGTGGATCTCGAAGACCGAGCGGACCTCCTGCGACCCGCGTTCGGTGATCACCCGCTCGTCCCCGCGGAGGCTCTCGTCGGTGGACAGGCGGTGCAGCTCGGTGCGGTAGCGCTCGACCTCGGTGGGGGAGATCAGTGACTCGACGGTGAGGAAGCCCTTGGCGTCGTAGTCGGCGAGGGTCCGCGGGTCGATCGGCCCGCCGTCCGGCCCGCTGCCCGGCCCGCCGTACACGACGGGGTCCTGCCGGAAGATGAGGGTCGGCTCGTTCGTCTTGCGCGTGGGATAGACGTCCATGTGCATGGTCGGTCTCCTCCGGGTTCGTCGCTGTGCGCCCTGCCGGGGCGCCGCCGGCTCGCCGGGGGCCGCCCTCCGGTACGGGAGGGCCGCCCGCCGGCCGCCGGTGCGCGCCGCCGGCGGGATCAGGCGCCGGTCTCGCTGAGCAGGGGGTAGGCGCCGTTCTCGTCGTGGACCTCCCTCCCGGTGCAGGGCGGGTTGAACACGCAGACCATGCGCAGGTCGGTGCGGGCCCGCAGGGTGTGGTGCTCGTGCCCGTCGAGCAGGTACATCGTCCCCGGCGCGATCAGGTGCTTGTCGCCGTTGTCGTGGTCGACGAGCTCGCCCGTGCCCTCCACGCAGTACACGGCCTCGACGTGGTGGGCGTACCACATCGTGGTCTCGGTCCCGGCGTACAGGACCGTGTCGTGCAGGGAGAAGCCGGCCTTCTCCTCGGCCAGCACCAGGCGGCGGCTGCGCCAGGTCGGCGTCCGGACGTCGCGGTCGGTCCCGGTGACGTCGTCGAGAGAGCGGACGATCATGATCGTCCCCTTCCCGCGGCGGCCGGGACCGGCCGCCGGTCGCACACGGCGGCCACCGACTCGGCCAGCACGCCGAGCCCTTCGGCGAGCTCATCGGCCGTGGCGGTCAGCGGCGGCAGGAGCTTGACCACCTCGTCGTCCGGTCCGGAGGTCTCCATCAGCAGGCCGCGCTCGAAGGCGGCCCCGCACACCCGCGGGGCCAGGCCGGGCTCGGTGAAGACCAGCCCCCAGGCCAGGCCCCGGCCGCGCACGCCGGCGACGGCGTCGGGGCGCGCGGCCGCGATCTCCTCCAGGGCCCGCCTGACCCGGGCGCCCTTGGCGAGGGTCTGCTCCCGCAGGCCGTCGCCGGTCCAGAGGTCCAGGGCCGCGGCGGCCGTGACGAAGGCCGGGTCCAGGCCGCGGAAGGTCCCGTTGTGCTCCCCGGGCTCCCACACGTCCAGGTGGGGGCGGAGCAGCGTGAGCGCCATCGGCAGGCCGTACCCGCTCAGGGACTTCGACAGGCAGACGATGTCGGGCGTGATCCCGGCGTCCTCGAAGCTGAAGAACGGCCCGGTCCGGCCGCAGCCCATCTGGATGTCGTCGACGATGAGCAGGATGCCGTGCCGCGCGCACAGCCGCGCCAGTGCCCGCTGCCAGCCGGGGTCGGCGCCGTTGAGCCCGCCTTCTCCCTGCAGGGTCTCCACGATGACCGCGGCGGGCCTGTCGAGCCCGCTGCCCTGGTCGTCCAGGAGCCGTTCGAAGAGCAGGAAGTCGGGGGTGCGCCCGTCGAGGTAGCCGGCGTACGGCATCGTCGCGGTGTGGTTCAGCGGCACCCCGGCGCCGTTGCGCTTGGCCGCGTTGCCGGTCACCGCCAGGGAGCCGAGGGTCATGCCGTGGAAGGCGTTGGTGAAGTTGACGACCGTCTGGCGGCCGGTGTACTTGCGCGCCAGCTTCAGCGCCGCCTCGACGGCGTTGGTGCCGCCGGGGCCGGGCAGCTGGACCTTGTAGTCGAGGCCCCTGGGCCCGAGGACGACGTCCTGGAATTTCTCCAGGAACCGGCGTTTGGCCGTGGTGTGCATGTCGAGGCTGTGCACGACGTGGTCGCCGGCGAGATAGGCCAGCAGTTCGGCTTTCAGGTGAGGGTGGTTGTGCCCGTAGTTCAGCGTTCCCGCGCCGGAGAAGAAGTCCAGGAATCCCCGGCCGTCCTCGTCGAATATGCGGCTTCCCCGCGCGGTGCGGAAAACCGCGGGCCAGCTCCGGCAGTAACTTCTCACCTCTGATTCGAGCCGTTCGAATATGTCCATCGTTCACCGTCCTCAGGGGTGTGGTCGTGAACTCCGGGGCGGCCGGCGGGAAGTCCTCCCGGCCGCGGCCCGCCTCGGCTACAGCGCGCCGATGCGGAAGAGCACCTCGGGTTCGTGGTCGACCGGGAAGTGCTCCCGGCCGAACAGGCGGCGCCGCTCCAGGGAGCTTCCCCGGTTCCTGGCGAAGGATTCGAACAGGCGGGCCGAGGGCGCGTTGTCCGGCGTGACCGTGGCCTCGAGGAAGCGGTGTCCCCACGGGACCAGCCGGTCGGCGAGATGGTCGAGCATCCGCCGGGCCAGTCCCCGCCCGCGCCAGGAGCGGTCGACCGCGACCTGCCAGACGAAGAACGTGTCCGGCGCCTTCGGGCGGGTGAACCCCGTCACGAAGCCGCAGGCGCCGTGCTCTCCCCGCGCGATGACAGAGGTGCCGGAGAAGTCCCGGCACCAGAGTACGTAGCTGTAGGGAGAGTTCACGTCCAGGGTCTCCGATTCACGTGCGATACGCCATATGTCCGGACCGTCGTCGATTCCGGGCTCCTCCATTCGGATGCGGTTTCCAGTCGCTGAGTTGTATGCCCGATTTGAGGGCTTTCCACCAGACATGCATCTCAAATTAATCATATGTGCGTAGATCATAGGAATGGAGGCGGTGGGAACTTCGTGAGCACGGCTCCATGGAACGGGAAACCGGATCCGGTCGCCGGGCCGGCCATTCGGATGTGATATAAGGCGGCCCGTCCTCCCCGCTCCCGTCCTCCCCGCTCCCGGCCACCCCGCGGCCCGTCCGCCTGCGCGGGAGGAGGGGCCGCGGAAAAAGTTGAATCCTCAACCTGAAGGTGCTCAGAGCGCGCCTGCGCCCGCCGATGGACTGCGCGGAGGGACACACCGTTCACCGTCCGGCGGCGGCGCGCCGTACACCCGCGCACCACTCGGACCTCCCCGCCCGGCCGGCGCCGTACGGCGCCGCGGCGGGGACGGCCGCGGCGGCTCCTCCCACCCCGTGAGAACCCGAGTGAGGAAGCGTCACCGTGCTGCGAAACCCCGGCATGCTGCGCGTGCTGCGGCACCACAACTACCGTATGTGGGCCGGCGCGAACTTCATGTCGATGATCGGAAGCTGGACCCAGGTCATGGGAGTCAACTGGCTCCTGCTGTCCGTCTCCGGCTCGGCCACCAGTCTCGGCCTCGGCCTGTTCCTGCAGTCGGCGCCGGGCCTGCTGATGACCTTCGCCGGCGGGTCCCTGGCCGACCGCCTGCCCGCCCGGCCGCTGGTGGCGGCGGGGCACGCCCTGCACGGAACGCTCGCCGTGGTGCTGGCGGTGATGGTCTTCACCGGGGTGGACAGCGTCTGGCCCGTCTACGCGGTCGCCCTCGTCGGCGGGGTGCTGCCCTCCCTGTACTTCCCCGCGCTGGGCCGGTTCGGCGCCGAGGTGGTCGGCCCCGACGACCTGCCCGACGCCCTGTCCCTCGGCGCGGTGATCACCTCCGTGGGACGCGTCCTGGGCATGGGCCTGGCCGGGGTGCTCATCCCCGTCGCCGGGACCGGCGGCCTGTTCGTCATCGACGCGCTCGGCTTCGCCGTGGTCGTGGCGGCGATCTGCCTCATGCGCGGCGGCGAGCTGCACCCGCTGCCGCGCGCCGCCGCGGAGGACTCCGGGGCCGTGGCCGGGCTGCGCTACATCGGCCGGACCCGGTGGCTGCTGGTCCTGCTCCTGTTCGCCCTCGTGCTGGGCGCGCTGAGCCGCAACTACCAGGTCACCATGACCACGATGAGCCAGGGGCCGCTGCAGGCCGGGGCAGCCGGGTACGGGACCCTGTCCGTCGTCTTCGGGGCCGGCGCCGTCATCGGCGGCCTGTACGCCGTCCTGCGGCGCCGGTTGACCTTCCCCGTCCTGTTCGCCGCCGCGGCGCTCACCGCCGTCGGCCAGGCGGCGGGCGGCGCCATGCCGGGCCTGCTGCCCTTCGCCGCCGTCCTGCTGCCCGTCGGCGCGAGCGCGGTGATCCTCGACACCACGATCGGGGCCCGGCTCCAGCTCGGCACCGACCCTCGGATGCGGGGCCGCGTGCTGGCCGCGCAGTCGATGGTCACGGGAGCCGCCGGCGCGCTGGGCGGACCGCTGCTGGGCGTCCTGTGCGACGCCCTGGGCCCGCGCGCGGCCCTCACCGGAGCGGGGCTGGCCGCCTCCGCGGCGGTGTGCGCGGCCGCCCTGGCGATGGCGGGCGCGCTCGGGCACCGGCTCCGCCTGCCCGCCGTCGCGTCGATCACCGCCGCGCTCGTCCCGCCGCGCGGCTTCCGCCGTCCGCGGCGGACGGCGCCGGTGCGGCCGGTCCGGCCGCACGCGGCCCGCCGCGCCCGGCGCCCGGTGCCGTCCCGGCGCGTGCCCGCGGCGCCCCCGGCCCGCTCCTCCGGCCCCGCACGCCGCCCCCGGCCCGGCCGGCACCCCGCCTGAGCCGCGAGGGGACCGGCCCGGGAGGGACCGCTCCCGCCGGTCCGGGCGCGCGGGATCCGGAGCCACCGGGCGGCGGCCGGTCATCCGGCCCCCGCCCGCCGTGCGGCGCGACGAGGACGCGACCGCGTCGTCCTTCCCTGATTTCCTGGTAAAACGGCAGATCGCCACGGTGGGGACCGGCGGGTGCGCGCCTAGCATCGCCGTCATGACAGCAGATGACGGCCGCACCGGTGACGAGGCCGTGCACCGGTTCCTGCGCGAGTACCGCGAGGAGTTCCTGCGCGAGCTCGGCGACTGGGTGCGCATCGCCTCGATCTCCTCGATGCCGGAGCACGGCGCGGACCTGCTGCGCTCGGCGAACTGGCTGACCGGGCGGCTGCGCGAGATCGGCTTCCCCGCCGTGGAGCTGTGGCAGACCCGAGACGGCATGCCTGCGGTCCACGCCGCCTGGTGCCGGGAGCCGGACGCGCCGACCGTGCTGGTCTACAGCCACCACGACGTGCGCGCCGTGCACGCCGACACCTGGGGCGAGTCGCTGCCGTTCGAGCCGCAGGTGCGCGACGGCAAGATGTACGGCCGCGGCGCCTCCGACGCCAAGGGGCAGATCCTGGCCCACCTGTGGGGTCTGCGCGCCCACCTGGCGGCGACCGGCCGCGACGCGCCGCCGGTCAACCTCAAGTTGCTCGTCGAGGGCGAGGAGGAGATCGGCTCCCCGCACCTGGCCGCCCTGCTGGACGACCACCGCGAGGAGCTGGCCGCCGACCTGGTCGTGCTCTCCGACACGATGATGTGGTCGCCGCAGGCCCCGGCGCTCTGCACCGGGCTGCGCGGCATGCTCAGCGCCAAACTGCAGGTGTTCGGGCCGTACCGGGACGTGCACAGCGGTGCGGTCTCCGGGGCCGCGCCCAACCCCTGCGCCGAGCTGTGCAAGCTGATGGCGCAGCTGTACGACGAGCGGGGCAGGGTGACGCTGCCCGGCTTCTACGACCGGGTGACGGAACTGTCCGCCGAGGAGCGGGACCGGATCAACGCCCTGCCCTACAGCGACGCCGACTGGCTGGAGCGCACCGAGACCCGCACGGTCGGCGGCGAGGACGGCCACAGCGTGCTGGAGCGCGTCTGGACCCGACCGGCGGTGGAGATCCTCGCCTTCATCGGCGGCGACCCCGTCGGCGCCTCCCGCGGCGCGATCCCCTCGGTGGCCTCGGTGGACCTGAACCTGCGCCTGGTGCCGGACCAGCGGGTCGCCGAGGTCGCCGAGCAGCTGAGGGCCTGGGTGGCCGAGCGGATCAGCGACAAGGTCGACTACCAGCTGGACGTCTCCCTGGAGGCCGCGCAGGAGCCGTACCGCACCCCGCCGGGCCATCCCGCGCTGGAGGCGCTGGGCCGGGCGATGGAGCGGGGGTTCGGCGTCCCGGTGGCGGGGGAGATGCGCAACGGCGGCGGAGCCCCGGCCCAGCTGCTGCACACCTCCCTGGACGCGCCGGTGGTCTTCTTCGGCACGGGGCTGCCGACCGACCGCTGGCACGACAGCGACGAGCGGGTCGAGGTCGACATGCTGCTCAAGGGCGCGGCCACGATGGCCTTCTTCTGGCCCGAACTCGCCGAGACCCTGGCGGGACGGCGGGGCTAGGGCCCGCCCGGGCCGCCGGGGACCCGCCGTGGTGACGCGGCCGCCGTGGCGGCGTCAGGTGCCGGACGCGAGCAGGTCGTCGATCTCGGGCGCGGTCGGCAGGGGCGGCAGGGCGCCCGGGGCGGTGGTCACCAGGGCGGCCGCGGCGGCGGCGCGGCGCACCGCCCGGCCGGCCGGGTCGCGCCGGGCGATCCCGAGCGCGAGCGTGCCGGTGAAGGCGTCACCCGCGCCGCTCGGGTCGGTCACCGGCACGGCGCGGCGGGGCAGTCGCGCCTCGCCCCCGTCCCAGGCGGCCAGATCGCCCTGCGAACCGGCCTGGAAGACCACGAGCGACGGCCCCCGGTGCCGCGCCAGCGCGGCGGCGTGGCGGGCGCCGTCCCAATCACGCACCTCGGCTCCGGTGAGGTGCCGGGCCTCGGCCGCGTTGGCCCGCACCGCGGTGGCCATGGCCAGCAGCTCCGGCGCGACCGGCTGGGCGGGCGCCGGGTCGAGCAGCCGCGGCACGCCCGCGCTCTCGGCCCGGTCGAAGGCGGCCTGTACGGCGGGCTGCGGCACCTCCAGCTGGGCCGCCACCACGCCGGCGGAGGTCAGGGCCGCTCCGGCGGCCAGCACGTGCTCGGGGCGCAGCGCCGCGTTGGCGCCGCGCAGCACGACGTCCCGGCTCTCGCCGTCCGGTTGGACGATCATGACGACCTGCTCGGTGCGCACGCCGTCGTCGCGGGTCATGTACCGGGTGTCGACGCCCTCGTCGGTGAGCCGGTCCAGCACCTGGTCCCCGGCCGCGTCGGCTCCCACGCGGCCGACCAGGGCCACCCGGCCGCCCTGGCGGGCCGCGCAGACGGCCGCCACGACGCCCTTGCCGCCCGGTCCCGTCCAGCCCGCCCGCGCCTGCACGGCGCGCCCGGCCGCGGGCGGCTCCTCCACCAGGACGGTGACGTCGACGCCGGCGCCGCCGACGACCACCACGTCGTAGCCCGTCATCATCCGCCTCCTCCCGGTACGGCGGGGCACCGGATTCCACCGTGCCGCCGGTCTCCTCACAGCCCGCTGGGGAAGGCCTCCGGCTCCGTCTCGCCGGGCGGCTCGCCGTGCAGCGGGCGCAGCGCCCGGGTCTCGTCCAGCCAGACGAACGCGTCGTAGCGGCGGCCGGGCACGGTGCGCACGTAGTTGCGCAGGTGGTCGAGCTCGGGGTGGTAGACCACGCCGATGGCCCGGTGGCCGACCGGGCGGTCGTACCAGCCGGGCCGGTCCGCGCCCGCGGGCGGCACGACGAACAGCGCGCGCTCCGGCGCGGAGGAGTGCAGCAGCGCCTCCAGCGACCCATGGCGGGCGGGCGGGACCGCCATGACCTCGGCCGGGGCGTCCCAGGCCTCGCCCGCGACCACCGTGCCCCGGTGCGTGCCGAAGCCGACCAGCACCACCGCGCCGTTCCCGTCGCCCGCGCCGTGCCGTTCCCGCACCAGCTGCCCGAGGTTGGTCATCCCGGCCGCGGCCATGTCGGTGGCGCGGGCGTCGCCGACATGGGTGTTGTGGGCCCACACGACCGCCTTGGCGCCGTCGCCGTAGAAGTCGGTCAGCCGGTCGAGGGTGTCGGCCATGTGGGTGTCGCGCAGGTTCCACGAGTCGGGCCCGCCGCGCACCATGGCCCGGTAGTACTCCTCGGCCCCGGCCACCACCTCGGCGTTCTGCCGTACGGCCAGGCCCGCCTCGCCGGAGGGGGCCGCCTGCCTGACCGCCGCCAGCATGCCGACGACCTCCTCCTCGCAGGAGCCGGGGAGCAGCCGGGCGGCCAGGCCGTACCGCTGCGGGTCGTGCCCGTAGGCCTCGAAGCAGTGCAGCGCGCGCAGCACCGTCTCGGCCTGCTCGGGCAGGTGCCGCAGCGCGTAGCCGCGCACGGCCCGCAGCGAGTCCCACAGGCTGTAGACGTCCAGGCCGTGGAAGCCGCAGCGCCGCTCCGGCGGGAGGGTCTCGTTCCAGGCGCGCAGCCACCGGCAGAACTCCGCGACCTCCTCGTTGGCCCACATGAACGCCGGCCAGCGGTCGAAGGCGTACACGGCCTCGTCGGGGGAGGAGCCCGAGGCGCCGGTGACCGCGCGGTGGACCCGGTCGCAGTCGGGCCAGTCGCCTTCGACGCCGACGAACCGGAAGCCCCTCTCGACGACCAGCCGGCGGGTCAGCGCGGCCCGCCAGGCGTAGAAGTCGTGCGTGCCGTGGCTGGCCTCGCCGATCAGGACGTAGCGCGCCTCGCCGATCCGCTCCAGCAGCGGGTCGAGGTCGGCGGGACCGTCCAGCGGCCGTGCCGACCGCCGGATCTCGTCAGGGCTCACGCCCGCCCCCTCGCACGGTCCGCTGGTCCCCGGCCGTGCGCCGCGGTGCACCGCCGGCGGGGGAGTCGTCCTGCGGATCACGCGGGACCGAGCGGAGGATCTCGTCGAGATCGGCGTAGGTGGCGATCGGCAGGTCGAGCAGGACCCCCAGGACCGCGTCGTCCGCTCCGGCGCCGGTCGCGTGCCGCACCACGGCCCGGTTGTCGGCCGGATACTCCAGACCCGCCAGGGCGCGGCGGATGCGTTCGGTTCCCGTTCCCGATGTCATGGCACCTTCTTCTCCCGGTCCGTCCCGGGCAGGACGCCGGCGCCGCGGACCCGGGCCCGCTCGGTGGCGCAGGCAGGGCTGCCGGGATGAGAAGCGCGAATCACTTCTTTTTCTGATACTCCGGTCCGCTACCCGCTTCGTCGGCGGCGACACGTCCACCGGCCGGACCGGGGACCGTCGGCCCGCCGCGGGGCGCGGGCAGGGTGAGATGGATGCACGCGCCCTCGTGCGGCTCGCTCTCCATCCGGGCGGAGCCCCCGTGCATCTCCATGATCTTCTCGACGATGGACAGGCCGATCCCGGTGCCCTGGGCGGCCTGCTCCTCGGCCTGCGGGGTGCGGTAGAAGTCATCGAAGACGCGCCGCAGATCGTCGGACTCCACCCCGATGCCGGTGTCGTGGACCTCCACCTCGGGCTCGGGGCCGGCGGTGACGACCACGTCGATCGCGCCGCCGCGGGAGGTGAACTTGATCGCGTTGTCCAGCACCTGCAGCAGCGCGGTGCACAGCTGCTCGGTGTCGGCCCACACCTCCACCCGGCCGAGCGCGTGCAGGTTCAGCGACAGCCCTTTGAGCCGGGCGGCGGGGCCGGACAGCTCGACCGCCTGGCGGGCCAGGCCGGACAGGTCGACGCGGGCGGGGGTGAAGGTGGCGGTCTGCGCGTTCAGGCTGGCCATCAGCAGCATCATGTCGACCAGGCGCAGCATGCGGTCGCCGTTGCGCTCGACGACCTGCAGGAAGTGCTTCTCGGTGGCCTCGTCCAGTCCGCCTTCCCGGACCAGTTCCAGGTAGCTGCGGATCGCGGTGAGCGGGGTGCGCAGCTCGTGGTTGACGTTGCGCAGGAACTGGTTCTTCAGCTGTTGCAGGGCGTGCAGCCGCCGCACGACCTCCTCGGCCTGGTGCGCGCGGCCGTGCAGCTCGATCAGGGTGACGGCGTGGGTGGCCAGGGTGCGCAGGGCCTGGTGCTGGGCGGCGTCCAGCCGGTGCGGCCGGTGGTCCATCACGCAGACCGTGCCCAGTGCGTTCCCCTGACTGGTGATCATCGGGGTACCCGTGTAGGACCGCACCCGCGGGGGGTCGGTCACGATCGGGTCGTCGCGGAAGCGCGGGTCGGCGCGGGCGTCGGCGACCTCCAGCGTCCTGCGTCCGGCGACGGTGTGCTCGCAGAAGGGAACCGGCGGGTTCATCCCGGTCAGGTCGGTGCCGGCGCGGCCCTTGACGTACTGGCGGTCCTCTGCGACGAGGTTGACCAGCGCGATCGGCGTGCCGCAGACGTGCGCGGCCGAGACGGCGATGGCCTGGAAGTCCGGCGCCAGCAGGCTCTCCAGCGCGTTCAGCTCGTCGAGCTCCTGCGTGCGCTCGGTGGCGTCGGACGCCGCCGGTGCCTCGGCCATCGACGCCTCCCCGCGTGTCCGCCGCTGCCTTCGGGTCCTCGCCGGTAGGTCCTACCCGGTCCGGACCGTCCGGTGCACGAGGTGGGTAAAGAGCGGGTCACGACGGCGGCGCGGGCGCGTTCCTCCCGGGCCGTCAGCTTCCGGCGGGACGGCGGAGGCCACCGGGGAACCGGCTCCTCAACCTCGTGAGGCGTCCGCCGGCCACCGGATCACCCTCCCGTACGGCGAGCGCGCTGGAGAGCGTGGGGTAGATCATGAAGCCGCGGTGCAGGCCGGTGATGCGCAGCAACCTGACCAGGTGCGGCCGGGGCGCGACCAGGCGCAGCGTGACGCCGGACTCCATGCTGTGCTGCCGGAGGCCGACCAGCACGCTCAGCCCGGCGGCGTCGCAGAACGACACCGCCGACAGGTCGAGGACGAGCAGGTCCGCGCTGCGCTGGAGCGCGTTGCGCAGGCGCTTGCGCAGCGCCGGACCGACGGCGGCGTCGATCTCGCCGTGCAGGGCGATGATGGTGTGGTCAGGCCGGCAGACGGCCAGGAGACTCGCCCGGGTGCGGGCGGATCGGGCGGCTTGGACGGTGGTCATGGGATTCCCCGATCGGGATGGGTCGGATGTGGCGGCTCGTCCGGTGACGCGCGTGGCCGCAGGCGGGCGGGCGTGACCGGCGAGCGCCTGCCGCCGCGGGACGGCTGCCGGAGGACGGCGGGAACCGTCAGACGACGGCGGGAAGACGCGGTGGTCCGGGTGGTGCGGAAAGCGGTCCGGGTGTCATGGGCGGCAGTCTGTCCCGGTCCTGGAAGGGACCGCGCTGGTGAATCGCCGTGAACGTCGCCGGCCCTGACACCGGCGCCTGAGATATCCCCGGTTGCTTCAGTCTACCGCGATACGGGCCACGGCCCTGCCCGGTCATCCGGCGGCGCGGGCACGGGTCCGCGTGGGAAGGGCGTTGCGGGGTAGGGGGACGGAAGGCTTCCTGGAAGCCGCGGACCCACGGGAACGGACCCTGCCGGGGAGTTGGTGCCATGCTCTCCAGAGCGGAACGGAAGGCGCTGGCCGAGATCGAGGAACGGCTCGCCTACGAGGACCCCGACCTCGACGCCCTGCTGGCCGCGCCGCGCGGAGAGGCGGCGGGCGCGGCGGACGGCGACATGTGGATGGTGGGCGTCCCCTGCTGGCCGTGCCCGTACGTCCTTCCGCCCGGGGTCTCCGCGAAGCTGCCGTGGCCGGTGCTGGTGGCGGTGACGGCCGGCCTCCTGGCACTGGTGCTGGTGATCGGGCTCCTGGCCGGCGGGATGGAGACGGCTCCGCCGGAGGTGTTCTGCCCGGCCGGTGAGGCGGGCTGCGGCGGCGGCGCGCCCTCCTCGCCGCCGGCGGCGGGGTGACCGCGGAGGCCCGGAGCAGCCCTCGGGGCGCACCCGTGCCGCAGCCGTTCGAAAATCGTTCGGTAAACTGGGCCGCGGTGCGCCGGGAAGTCTGGTCGGCAACGTCCGACCCGTACCCGGAAACCTGGAGCGCCCTGTGACCCACCCCGCCCCGTCCCGGAAGCCGACCCTGCTCAGCCGGGGCTCCTGGCCCGAGGCCCGCCGGATCGGCGCCATCCTCCGCAAGGAGACCGTCGGCGGGGCGCTGCTGCTGGCCGGCGCCGTGGTGGCGATGATCTGGGCCAACTCCCCGTGGGCGGGCGCCTACGAGTCGCTGCGCGATCTGCGGGTCGGTCCCGAGGCGCTGCACCTGAACCTCCCGCTGGGCACCTGGGCGGCCGACGGCCTGCTGGCGGTCTTCTTCTTCGTGGCCGGGCTGGAGCTCAAACGCGAGTTCGTCGCCGGCGACCTGCGCGACGTACGGCGGGCCGCGGTCCCGATCGCCGCCGCGCTCGGCGGGGTGATCGCCCCGGCCCTGCTGTACCTGCTCGTCACCCGGGGTGTGGAGGGCGCGGGCAAGGGCTGGGCGATCCCCACCGCCACCGACATCGCCTTCGCCCTGGCGGTGCTGGCGGTCATCGGCCGGTTCCTGCCGACGGCGCTGCGCACCTTCCTGCTCACCCTGGCGGTGGTCGACGACCTGGTGGCCATCGTCATCATCGCGCTGTTCTACACCGACCACCTGGCGCCGGTCCCGCTGCTGGCGGCGCTGGTGCCGCTGGCGCTCTTCACCGCGCTGGTGCAGCGCCGGGTGCGCTCGTGGTGGCTGCTGCTGCCGCTGGCCGTGACCGCCTGGGCGCTGGTGCACGCCTCGGGGGTGCACGCCACCGTCGCCGGCGTGCTGCTGGGCTTCGCCGTACCGGTGCTGCGCAGCGACAAGGCGGGTGGTCCGGAGGCCGGGCCTGGCCTGGCCGAGCACTTCGAGCACCGCTTCCGCCCGCTCTCGGCCGGGGTGGCGGTGCCGGTGTTCGCGTTCTTCTCGGCGGGTGTGTCCCTGGGCGGGCCGGCCGGGCTGGTGGACGCCTTCGCCGACCCGGTCGTGGTCGGGATCGCGGTGGGCCTGGTCGCGGGCAAGCCGATCGGGATCATGGGCGCGACCTGGCTGATGTCCCGCTTCACCCACGCCGACCTGGACGAGGGCCTGTCCTGGGTCGACATGCTGGGGCTGTCGATCCTGGCCGGCATCGGGTTCACCGTCTCGCTGCTCATCGGCGAGCTGGCCTTCGGCATCGAAGGCGCCGGGCACGTCAAGGTGGCGGTGCTGACCGGTTCGGTGACCGCGGCGCTGCTGGCGACGGTGATCCTGCGCCTGCGCAACCGCGTCTACCGGCGCATCCACGAGATGGAGACCGCCGACCTCGACCACGACGGCGTGCCGGACGTCTACGAGACCGACCGGCCCGGCGCGGTCGGCGGCTGACCCCGGCCGCGGGGTACCCGGCCATCCCGAGCGGGAGCCGACCGGGATCACTCCGCGTGGACGGCCGTCGTGGGGCAGGGGGCGGCCGGGCGGCCCGGGAAAACCGGTGGACAGCGCCGCGCCCTCCCGGCGATCGTCGGGAGCATGAGAGCCGAAGAGATGAAACAGGAGGAGATCTGGGACGCCGAGGCCGCCCGGCGCTATGACACACCGGGCGTCGGCATGTTCGCGCCCGACGTGCTGGGGCCGACCGTGGACCGCCTCGCCGAGCTCGCGGGCGGCGGACGGGCGCTCGAGTTCGCCGTCGGAACCGGCCGGGTCGCCGTGCCGCTCGCCGCGCGGGGAGTGCCCGTCACCGGCATCGAGCTGTCGCGCCCGATGGTCGGGCGGCTGCGGGCGAAGGCGGACGAGGCGACGATCCCGGTGGTCGTCGGCGACATGGCGACCGCCGTCGCCCCGGGCGAGTACACGCTCGTCTACCTCGTCTACAACACGATCTCCAACCTGCTCACCCAGGCCGAGCAGGTCGCCTGCTTCCGCAACGCCGCCCGCCACCTCGTCCCCGGCGGCCGGTTCGTGATCGAGCTGTGGGTGCCCGAGCTGCGCAGGCTGCCACCGGGGCAGCACGCCACGGTCTGGCACTGCGAGCCCGGCTACATCGGCCTGGACACCTACGACGTGCTGCGTCAGCACGTCGTGTCGCACCACTTCCGGTTCGACGAGAGCAGGCGGGCCCGGCTGTCCCGCAGCCCGCACCGCTACGTCTGGCCGGCCGAGCTCGACCTGATGGCGCAGCTGGCCGGGTTCGAGCTGGAGAGCAGGCACGCGGACTGGACCGGGGCCGAGTTCACCGCCGACTCCCGCTCCCACGTGTCCGTCTACCGCCTCCCGCGGTGACCGCGGCCCCCGCCGGGCTGCGGGCGGCCCGGCGGCCGGTCGTGGGGAGAGCTCGGGAGCTGGGATGCCAGAAGGCCCGACGGGCCTCCCTGGAGTCGAACCAGGAGAGAAGGAAGCCCCCGAATGGCCTCACGACCGGCGTGCGAGGAGAGCGGGAAGACTGGAGCGTCCTTTTGGAGAGGTGAGAAGGAAGCCCTCCCATGGCCTCGCGGCGTCAACCGTATCAGGCGGGGATCAGCTCGTGCAGCGTCCCGGGCGTGTACACCCGCGAGCCCGGCGGGAGGCCGGCCGGCGCCTCCAGCCCGATGTAGGTGGTGTGCCCGGCCGTGGAGCCCTTCGCGCGCAGCAGGTCCACCAGGTAACGGACGCGCAGGTGGTCGCGCTCCACGATCGAGCGCACCAGCAGGGAGGCGGTGGCCCGGTTGCCCTCGACCTGGTTGAAGCCGGGATGCCCCTTCAGATAGAGGTGCAGCCACTTCACCCGCCACCCGCCGTCGTCGCCGCGGAGGAAGACCAGCGGCAGGGCGACGCGGCCCGACCCGCGCAGGTCGGACTTCATCCGCACGGTGCGCGGCTCGAACGGCCTGCCCTCCTGCGCGGCGTCCCTGGTCATGTAGCCGAAGAACGCCTCGGCGGCCTCGTCGAACGGCTCTCCGGCGTAGACGTGGACCTGGGGGACGACGATCGGCCGGGTCGCCTCGGCGAGGCGGACGTCGATGAACTCCGACGCGCCGTCGGGCGCCTCGACGAGGTCACCGGAGTACGTGGCGAAGCCGTTGGCGTGGTTGGTCCACGAGACGTGCTCCGGATCGCCGTAGGAGGCGTCCAGCATGAGCGCCGACAGGTCGTAGTCGGTGCGCCGCCCGGCCTGCCGCCAGTGGACGAAGAACCTGAGCAGCCCGCCGTCGACCGTCGAGACCGAGCCGCGGGGCAGCATGCCGAGCCCCGGCGCGGCGGCCTTGCCGGACAGCGGCAGGGCGACGTCGAGCACGTCGGGGTCGACGACCAGCTCGCCGGGGTCGGGGAGGCGGCGGGCGATCTCCTCGTCCAGGACGGCCAGCGCCCGCGACAGGACCTCCTCGCCGAGCGGCGGCCGGGAGTCCGGCGCCGCCCACGCCCTGCCGTACCGGTTGGCGAAGACGCGGCCGGCGGCGGGGGCGAGCCGGTTCTGCAGGTGCTCGCGCAGGGAGAGCAGGACGCGGCCGGAGGCGCCGGCCGCGGCCCGCTCCGCGGCCTCCAGCACGACCCGCGCGGACGGGCCGGTCCGCAGCAGGTGGTCGAGGCGGCGCAGCAGCGCGCCGGGCGCCTTCTCCAGCAGTTCGACGGCCTCGGCGGTACGGCCCTCGGCCAGGGCGGTCTCGACGCGGCTGTCGAGCCCGGCGGCCCGGCGCTCGCCCCTGGCGACCTCGAAGACGTGGGCGGCACGCGGGAAGCGCGGGTACTCGTGGGGGTGCAGCCGCTCGCCGAGCCGCTTCCACTGCTCCCGGTGGCGCGGCACGTCACCGAGCTTGGCCGGGGAGGCGACGGCGTCCAGGGCCTGCAGCAGGGCGCGGCGCTCGGCGCGGCGGAACGAGCGGATCCTGGTGGGGACGGCCAGTGTGACGTCGCCGCCGGAGCAGCCGCAGGCGAGCCGGAGCACGTCGGTCACCGTGTCGACGAGCAGCGGGCGGCCGGCGGCCAGCCGCGCCTCGTTGACGACGGCGCGGTTCTCGCGCACGGGGATGCGCTCCGGCGCCTCGGCGCAGAACGACGCCAGCAGACGCAGCGCCTCCAGGTCCTCGGCGGCCAGGGGCACCTCGGAGCCCGCCAGCGACAGGTAGAGCGCGTGCGCCTCCTCTTCCAGGCTCCCGCCCGGCTCCAGCACCGTCACCCGGTCCCCGGCCAGCGGGACCAGCTCGGCGTGCGCGGCCAGCAGGTCGGCGTAGGTGTGCCGGTAGCGGCCGTAGCCCGGCAGGGTCAGCAGGTCGAGCGTCGCCTGCCGGACGGGCGGAGCGGCGGCCGGGTCGAGCAGGGTCTCGCGCAGCAGGCCGGCCCAGAACTCCAGGGTGCCGGGCACGTTCGCGGGGAAGTCGATGAAGTAGGCGTTGTGCCGGACGTGGTCGCCCACCAGGGTGCGGACGGTGGACAGGACCCGTACGCCGAGGTCCACGACGGCCGCGCCGGGCAGCGCGGACAGGCGTTCGAGCAGGGCCGGCGAGCACGTGAAGCCGACGCTCAGCAGCGCGGCGTCGAGCTGCCGGGCGGCGGTCTCCCCCCAGTCCGGCGTGGCGGCGCCGGGAGCGTCGAGGGGGACCCGAAGCCGCCTGGCGATGACGAGGCTTTCCAGGTTGTCCACCGGCGCACCTTATCGCCGGAACATGCCTGCGCTCTGCGGATTTTCCGGACGGCGGGATCAGCCGTAGAGGCGCCGGAGGTAGGACTCGCCGTAGTAGTCCTCCAGCTGCTCCAGCGTCTCCTCCACCTTCTGCACGTCCTTGACCAGCCTGGCGTGCGAGGGCAGGACGTCCGGCGTCCAGGTGCCGGGCCGCCACAGCTCCGAGCGGAGGAAGGCCTTGGCGCAGTGGAAGAAGATCTGCTCGATCTCGACCACCAGCGCCAGCCGCGGGCGGTGGCCCTTCACGATCATCTCGTCGAAGAACGGGGCCTCGCGCACCAGCCGGGCGCGGCCGTTGATCCGCAGGGTCTCGTTCCGGCCCGGGACCAGGAAGATCAATCCGACGTGCGGGTTCGCGAGGACGTTGACGAAGCCGTCGGCCCGGCGGTTGCCCGGCCGGTCGGGGATGGCGATCGTGGTGTCGTCCAGGACCCTGACGAACCCGGCGGGGTCGCCCTTGGGGGAGACGTCGCAGTTGCCGTCGGCGTCGGAGGTGGCGACCAGGCAGAACGGCGAGTTCGCCAGCCACTGGCGGTCGCGTTCGTGCAGCCGGGTCCGCTCCTTGGTCACGGCCCGCGGCATGACCTCGCCGAGCAGCTCGCGCAGCTCGCTCTCCGACCCGATCTCCACCCAGCTCATGCGATCTCCCTTCGGGGGTTTCCTCCATCCTGCCAGGGAACGCGCGGCGGAGCAGCCGCCCGTCCTCCGGCCGCGGCTGCCGGCGGCGGTGACGGGGCGGGGGAGGCGGCGGGGGCGGGGATACGGCGGGGGCGGCCGCGGGGAGCGTCCGGGACCTCAGCGGGATCCCCGCTGCGGCACCGGCAGGGAGCCCGCGGTGTACTCCGGGATCGTGATCAGCGGCGGGCGCTCGTGCACGTCCACCCTGCTCTCCCGCGGCCGCCAGACGTGCCCGGCGCGGTGGAACTGCACCATCAGCTCCCCCGGCCGGTCCGCGGAGACCAGCCGCCCCTCCCGCTGCAGCCGCGACCAGGCGGTGAGCATGATGTGACCGGCCATGCGGCCCAGCGCGTCGGTCGGCTGGTGGGAGTGGACCCGCACCCCGAGGTCGACCTGGGCGAGGGCGGTCAGGCCCGCCAGGTGGAGCAGGTCGACGAGCAGGCCGAGTTCGACGCCGTAGCCGGTGACGAACGGGACCCGCTCCAGTACGGCGCGCCGGCCGGCGTACTCACCGGCCAGCGGCTGGACGAAGCCGGCCAGCTCGGGCCAGTACAGGTTGATCAACGGGCGGGCGACCAGTTCGGTCACCCTTCCCCCGCTGTGCGGCCGCGTCGTCGGGCCGTCGGCGAGCGGCCGGTCGTAGCAGCCTTTGACGTAGGCCAGCGAGGGGTCGGCCAGCAGCGGCCCGAGCAGCCCGGTGACGAAGTGCGGATCGAAGTCGCGCAGGTCCGCGTCGACGAACACGACCAGGTCGCCGGTGGTGGCGGCCAGTCCCTTCCACAGCGCCTCGCCCTTGCCCGTCATGGCGCCGTACCCGCGCAGCATGCCGTCCTGGTCGACGACATGCGCGCCCGCGGCCGCGGCCACCCGCGCGGTCGCGTCGTGCGAGCGCGAGTCGACCACGACGAGTTCGTCCACCAGGGGCAGGCGCTCCTGCAGGTCCCGCCGGATCCGGCCGACGATCTGCCCGACCGTGGGCTCCTCGTCGCGTGCGGGAAGGATCACGCTGATCCTGTGATCCCGCTTGGCGGCGAGCACCGCGTCGGGCGGCCAGTCGGCGGTCCGGCTGGTGCGGGTGCGCAGCCAGCGGCTGACGTCAGGGAGCATCACCCTCCAAGGGCGACAGAGCGGATCCCGTCACGGCTCGGGTCCTTCCTGCTGGACGGCCATCGTGGTGTTGTTTGCCCCGGTTTATCCGATTCAACCCGGCGGGGAGGAGCGAGGGCCCGCCGCCGGGAGGGCTCCCGGCGGCGGCGTACCGGTACGGGTGCGCCTGCCGTCCGCCGGGGGTGTGCGGCCTCCGGCGGCCTCCCGCGATGGCGGGATTTCCCCGTTTTCCGGACAGTGGTCGCCACACACTGATCGTTACTATAAGTGAAGTAATGGTTACTCTGTGTGTTTGTGGGGAGAGTGGTCGGGTATCAGCGACTTGGTCGCGGTTCCACCTGCTCGGGAGACGGTCGAGGTGGGGCCGGGCATCGACCGCGGTTCCGGCCCGTGAGGG
The DNA here is from genome assembly GCF_039534085.1 of Planomonospora alba. NCBI lineage: Bacteria > Bacillati > Actinomycetota > Actinomycetes > Streptosporangiales > Streptosporangiaceae > Planomonospora > Planomonospora alba. The sequence goes on along the minus strand of NZ_BAAAUT010000022.1, from coordinate 20,272 downwards.
CCGGTGAACGGAAGGAGAGCACATCCCATGAGCAAGACACTGATGCGCATCGCGTCCACGGGCGTCACCGCGGCCGCGCTGATCCTGTCGGTCCCGTCCGTCGCCATGGCGGGCGGCGGCAACGGCTGCGGCTGGGGCGCCTGCGGCTACGGGGGCGGTTACGGCGGCTGGGGCGGCTACGGGGGCGGCTGGGGCGGCAACGGCGCCTTCTACAACGCCAACCAGACGGTGTCCGGCCCGTACGGCGCCGCCAACTACAACATCAACACCGGCACCGGCGGCTGGCTCTGGTGATCCGGCCGTGAGACGTCTCCGGTGATCCGGAGCGGAGGCCCCGCCCCCGGGTGGGGCCTCCGTCGTGGGCGGTGCGGGACGGCGGGTCCCGCTGCGCCGTGCCGGAGCGGCCGGGGCCGGGTCCGGCGGGGCGCAGCGACCGGCGCGGGCCGGGGCGCGGTGACGCGACCGCCGGTCGGCGGAGCCCGGCGGTCCTTCGGTAGCGTCGGAGCCATGCGGCTTCATGTGGGATGCGCGATGTGGACGCACAAGCCATGGCAGGGACGCCTCCTGCCCCACCCGCTCCCTCAGGACGAGCGCCTGCGGGCCTACGCGAGCTGGTGCAACGCGGTCGAGGGCAACACGACGTTCTACGCGACGCCGGCGAGGGGCGCGGTGGAGTCGTGGGCGCGGCAGACCGCTCCCGACTTCCGGCTCGTGGTCAAACTGCCCAGGCAGATCACGCACGGGCACCGCCTCACCGGCGCCGGCGAGGAGCTCCGCGCCTTCCTGGAGGCGATCGAGCCGCTCGGCCCGCGGGCACACGCCCTGTGGGTGCAACTGCCGGGGTCGTTCGGGCCGGCCGACCTGGGGGTCCTGGCGGCGTTCCTGCGCGGGCTGCCCGCCGCCCACCGGTACGCCGTCGAGGTGCGCCACCGTGCCTTCTTCGAGGACGCCCGGGCCGGGAGCCTCCTCGAACGCGTCCTGTCCGGCGCCGGTGCCGAGTGGGTCCCGTTCGACACCACCACGCTGTTCCGGAGCCCTCCGACCAGCGACGCCGAGCGGGACGCCTGGACGAAGAAGCCGCGGCTGCCGCTCCGGACGCGCGCGCTCACCGACCGCCCGATCGTGCGCTACCTCGGCCGGGACGACACGGCCCGCACGGTCGAGGGGTGGCGGCACTGGGTCGGCACGGTCGCCGAGTGGCTGCGCGAGGGCCGCTCGCCGACCGTGTTCGTCCACACCCCCGACAACGCCGAGGCGCTCGTGCTCGCCCGCCGCTTCCACGACGAGGTGCGGGCCGTGCTGCCCGAGGTCGAGCCGCTGCCCGAGCCGGTCCCGGCCGAACCGCCGACGCTCTTCTGAGGCGCCGTCCCTGCGAGGCGCCGTCCCTGCGAGGCGCCGACCCCGCGACGGCCGGATCCGCCGGCCCCGGGCGGGACCGGGAGGCTTCGCGGGGCGGGGAAGGCACCGCGGACGCCCGCGGACCGGCGCCCGGCGCCGCCGCGGAGGACGGGCGGCCCCGCGGGCGTCCGGCGCGTCATCCCTCCTGGGCGGCGCGGGCGGGCTGCGGGGAGTGAGCCCGCAGGTGCCGCAGGGCGAGCAGCCCGCCGACTCCCGGGACGAAGGCGCGCCACCGGGTGCCGGACGGCGCGGCGGAGGGGGCCATCGAGGCGGTGGCGATGACGACGAGGTAGGACATGCCGTGCACGGGGCCGGTGGGCGTCGTGATCGCCTCGGAGTGGACGGTGAGCAGGTTGGCGAGCAGGACCGCCAGGGAGGCGGCCTCCAGGCCGGCCGCGATCCGCAGGACGCGCAGGGGGGTCACGCCGCCGCCCCGGAGCCGGGCCGGACGATCATGAGGACGGCGACGGCCGCCCACAGCAGGTTGTAGACACCGGCGAGCATGGAGAGCGTGCGCAGCCGCCGGCCGTCGTCGGGGACGTTGAGCGCCTCGCGCTGACGCGGGTGGATCTGCGTGGCCAGCACGGCGCCCGCCGTGGCGGTGAGGATCATGGAGACGGTGATCCAGATCTCGCCCATCCGGCCCTGGACGGTGGCCAGGGCGAGTCCGGCCAGGGGGACGATGAGGCCGAAGGCGGCGTAACCGCCGGTGATGCGGTGCAGCGCGGCGGCCACGGCCCGGTTCCGCTCGCCCGGCTCCGGCGGCGGGGCGTCGGCGGGCGCGCCCGGGCCCGCAGGCCCGGCGGGGACGGCGGCGGCGACCGGCGCGTAGCGGGGGAACAGGCTCGCCGCGACGGCCGAGCCTCCGACGAACACGATGCTCGCCAGGACGTGCACCGAGAGCAGCACGTGGTCCATGGACTCTCCTTCCGATCTTCAGATTGCCTGAAGCCTACGTGAAGCTTCAGCCAGTCTGAATGTCGGGGTGGGGGAGGCGGTGCCGCGGCGCCGAAGCGGGGTCAGGGCGTGCCGCCGCCCGGGAACGCGGTGCGGACGGTCTGGGCGATCCGCCGCTGGATCGGGTCCGCGTCCGGCCCGAACAGCAGGTCGTCGACCGCGGCGACCGCCTCCCTCGCCGCCCGCAGGAGGCGGTCGCCCTCGGGCGTGATCTCGATCGTCGAGGCGGACCCGGCCCGGGCCGTGCGGTCGCGCACCAGCCCGGCGGCGGCGAGCGCCTTCACCGCGGTGTGCACGCTCTGGACCGTGATCCCGGACATCCGGGCCAGATCGCTGAACGACACCCCCGGCACGCCGGCGATGTGGCCGAGCAGGCCGAGCCTGCCGACCGTGAGGTCCAGCGGCGCGAGGGCGGTGTTGAGTTCGGTCTCGATCCGGCGCGCCAGCGTCAGCAGGACGATGGAGGGACTGGTCACGGGCGGATCGGGGCGGCCGGTCTCGGTACTCACCCCTCCAGTCTCCCGTACGGCGGGACCCGCGGGGGCGGGTCCGGCGGAGCGGGACCGGAAGGGGCCGGGGGGCTCCACCGGTCGGGCGTTTTTAATTGAAACGCGTTCTATTATGCTTTCGGTTCATGCGGTTCACCTATGCCGAGGCCATGACCGACCCGTCGTACCATCTCCCGCTGGCCAGGGCCGCGGAGGCCGCGGGATATGCGAGCGTCAGCGTGGCCGACTCCCTGGTCTACCCGAGGGAGTCCGACGCCAGGTACCCGTACACCGCGGACGGCGGCCGGGAGTTCCTGGAGGACAAGAGCTTCATCGAGACGTTCGTCCTGATCGCGGCCATGGGCGCCGTGACCTCGACGATCAGGTTCACGCCGTTCGTGCTCAAGCTGGCCGTCCGCCCGCCGGTCCTGGTGGCCAAGCAGGCGGGCTCGGTCGCCTGCCTGACCGGCAACCGGCTGGCCCTCGGGGTCGGGCTCAGCCCGTGGCCCGAGGACTTCGCGGTGATGGGGGTCCCGTGGCGGCGGCGCGGCAGGCGGATGGACGAGGCCATCGCGGTCATCCGGGGGCTGACCGGCGGCGGCTACTTCGAGTACCACGGCGAGTTCTACGACCTGCCGCCGGTGAAGATGACCCCGGCCCCCACCGAGCCGATCCCCATCCTGGTCGGCGGGCACAGCGAGGCGGCGCTGCGCCGGGCGGCCCGCCTCGGCGACGGCTGGATGCACGGCGGGGGCGGCACGGAGGAGCTGGACGCGCTGCTGGCCAGGCTGGCCGCCCTGCGCGCCGAGGAGGGGACCGCCGACCGGCCCTTCGAGATCCACGCGATCTCCCCCGGCGCGTACACCGCGGACGGGGTCAAGCGGCTGGCCGACAAGGGCGTCACCGACCTGATCGTCGGCTTCCGCGCGCCGTACGTCAAAGGGCCGGACACCGAGCCGCTGAGCAGGAAGATCGAGAAGCTGGAGCGCTTCGCCGAGACCGTGATGGCGGAGGTGAACCCTTGATGGCGGACGGTAACACGTTACAGTTTTTGGTATGAGTGATTTCGCGGCCGTCGCCTGGGAGGCGCCGGACGGCGACCACCCCGCGCGCCGGGCGGCCCGGGCGTCCATGGCCGCGGTCGCCGCCGGCCGCAGGGAGGACTGGCTCGGGCTGTTCGCCCCGGACGCCCTCGTCGAGGACCCCGTCGGGCCGTCGATGCTGGACCCCGAGGGGAAGGGGCACGCCGGACGCGGCGGGATCGCCGCGTTCTGGGACGCGCACATCGCCTCGGTGCGCGCGTGCCGCTTCCGGGTCACGGACTCCTTCGCCAACGGCCCGTGCTGCGCCAACGTCGCCTCCATCGCCATGACGCTGGAAGGCGGCGCGACCATGACGGTCGACTGCGTGATCGTCTACACCGTCGACGATGCGGGGGCGATCACCTCCCTGCGCGCCCACTGGGAGCCGGAGCGCGCGCTGGCCACCCTGACCGCTCCGTGACGCCCGCCCTCCCTACCGGAACAGGCGGGCCGGGACGGCGTCGGCCATCGCCCGGTAGCCCGCCGGGTTCAGGTGCAGGTGATCGCCGGTGTCGAACGCCGGCAGGAGCCGCCGCGGGTCGGCCGGGTCGCGCGTCACCCGGTCGAAGCCGATCACGCCGTCGAAGCGTCCGCCGGTGCGGATCCACGCGTTGACCCTCTGCCGGGCCGCCTCGCGGTGCCCCTCGGGGTCGTCGTAGGCGGTGTCGCCGCCGAAGGCCGTCAGCGCCGCGCCGTACACGCGGATGCCCTGCGCGTGGGCCCGGACGACGATCTGGTCGTAGGCCGCGGTCAGGTCGGCCGCGACCCGCTCCTGGGCGGCGGCGGCCTCGGCCGTGCCGATGTCGTTGACGCCCTCGAAGACGACCAGCCACTCGGCCCCGCGCTGCGCCAGCACGTCGCGGTCCAGCCGGGCCAGGACGTCGGGTCCGAGACCGTCGTCGAGCACCCGGTTGCCGCCGGCCGCCTGGTTCGGGACCGCGACGCCGGCCGTGGGGCGCTGGGCGTGCAGCCGGTCGGCCAGCCGGTCGGGCCGGCGGTCGTTGCCGTTGGCGGTGGAGCCCCGGCCGTCGGTCAGTGAGTCGCCCAGGATGACGGCCGCGGCGGTGGTGCCCCTGGAGAGCACCTCGACGCCGCTGAGGAAGTACCAGTGGCCGGTGGGGGTGGCCCCGGGCAGTTCCTCCGCTTCGACGTGGTCACCGGCCAGCAGGTGGGAGGTGGTCCGGGAGCCGGGGTGCGAGGTGATGGCGTCGGAGGCCTGGCCGTCGGCCAGGTGGATCGTCACGGTGAGGCCGGAGCGGGGGGGCGAGGTCGAAGTCCAGCGGGTCGGACACGACCTGCGCGCCGACCTTCCACGACCGCGGAGGGGCGGCCGTGGAAGGCCGCCGGCCGCGAGGTGCCGGCCTGGATCCGGCCGGCGCCGGCCCGCCCGCCGTACGGCAGGGCCACGGAGACCCCGGTGACGGGCAGCGGCGCGCCCGCACCGGCGGCCGTCGGCGCGTCGCGCTGGCGGCACTCGCGTCCCTCGTCCGGGACGGGCGGCTGCGCACCTCGCACGCGGGCAGGCTCTACGCCGTGGCGAAGGCCGGGGCGGACGACCCCGTCGAGAAGACCGCCCTGGCCCAGCGCTCCACCGTGCGCGAGGCGCTCGCCGCGCTGGCCGGGATCTCCGACGAGGGCGTCGGACGGCTGTCCGCGCCGCTCCGCTCCCGCCTCAGGACCCCGGAAGGCCCGCGTAGTAGTCGCTCAGCCGCCGGTGGAGGCCGGGCCCGGTGGAGTCGCCGGTGAGGTCGGGCTCCGGGGAGGCCTTGATCTCCTCCTTGGTGCGCGCGACGTAGACCTTGCGCTCCCCGGGGTCGATCCGGGTGACGACGCCCGCCGGGATCACCAGCTTCCGCTCGAAGATCCACGGGCCCGCGTCCACGACGATGTAGCTGTCGTCGGCCATGGTGCTCTCCTCCTCGACCACGCCGACCTTCCCGTCCGGGGTCTCCACCTCGAAGCCGATGAGGTCCAGCGACCGCTCGCCGCCGTAGACGTCCGGGCGGTAGTTCCACAGGTTCTCGACCGTCATGCTCAACCTCTTTCCATACGGGTACCGTCCGTCGCCTACCCGGGCGACCCCCGGTCGAACGGCCCGGAGGGGAGCACGGAAAGCGGACGTCCCGCCGGTCCGGTGGACCGGCGGGACGTGTCCCGGGGCGGGGAGGTCAGAAGGTGCGGCCGGAGCCGTCGACGTCGCCCTCGACGTCGATGCGCTCCTTGCGGACCTGCCCGGAGACGGTCTCCTCGTCGGCGACCCGCTGCTTGTCGAGGCGCACCCGCTCGACCGGCACGGTGCGCTTGTCCACCACCGGGCGCTCCTCGTGCAGGGTGACCTCGTGCTCACTTTCGCGGAGGTCGGGGCCGGACAGGGCCGCCTCCCGGTTGGCGTCGGTGATCGGCTCCCGCTCGACGCGCACCTCCTCACGGGTGACCGGCACGTCGACCCGCCGCTCCTCGGTGACCACGTACTTGTGCAGCCGGGCCCGGCCGGCCTCGTGCTCCTCGGTGCCGACGGCCAGCTGCTCCTCGGAGCGGGTCATCGCGTCGTCGGCGTGGCCCGGCCGCCCGGTGCCGTCCGCGCCGGCCGGCCACGCGGTGCCGTCCGCGCCGGCCGTACCGGCCGTGTGTCCCGGCAGCCCGGCGTCGGTACGGCCCAGCCGCTCGCGCTCGCGCTCGCCCCCGGTGTGCGCCCAGCCGTCCCCGCCGGGCCGGTTGGCCTGCCGCCAGGAGGTCTCCCAGTCCAGGTCGTAGTAGCGGTACAGCTCCCGCTCCTCCTCGGGCGGCAGGTGGCCGTCGGGGCCGAGGTCGACGCCGGGGGCGTCCTTGACCCGCTCCTTGGCGTAGCCGACCTCGACGTGGTCGGCGACCACGTCGGCGGCCTGGGTCGGGACGAAGCGCTCCCGCATGCCGAGCAGGCCGCTCCTGACGCACAGCCACGTGGGCCGCCCGGTGGCGTCGTCGAGGTAGACGTGCTTGACCTCGCCGATCTTCTCGCCGTTGATGTCGTACACGTCCTGGTCGAGAACGGTGCGGACCTGATCCTGAGTGATCATGTCGTTCCTTTCTCTTCGATCCTTCGGTCACGAATCGATAACCACGGATCTACGGAGGAAACCTGGCGGACCGGAAACCGCCCGGGCCGTACCGGCCGCCGCCCGGGCCCGCGGGACGGCCGCCCGCGGCCAGTTCGGGCGCGGAAAACGCGTTCCACCCGCCGGAAGGGCCGCCGGGACGGGCCCTCCCTCGGAAACGGCCCGCGACCTGCGGGATCCTCCGGAACCCTGGCCTGAAGGTGAGAACCGGCTTACCGGCCGTCACCCGCCGGGCTCCCTCTCGGCACCCGGGAAGGCGGCGGGCCCGGCGCTCCCGCGGCCGGCGGCGACGGCGGCGACGGCGGTGAGGGCGGTGAACGGGACGGCGGCGCGCACGGCGCCGGGCCGGGGTGGTTCCCGGGCGCGCCGGAGGAGGGCGGAAGGCCCATCCGGTGCCCTGCCTTTTACGCTCCCGTGGCCCCCCGGAACCGCCCTCGACCGCGGTCGCGTCATGGCTCCGTCAGCTGCCCCTGTGGCCCCGTGTCGCGCTTGAGTGCGGAACGCGGTTGCACGACGATCATGCGTGACGGTGCGACGCCCGGCCGCTCGGCAGGCGGACGAGGGCGAACGGTATGCGGGGACGCGCGATCACCGGCGGGTGCGCGTCCGGCCGTACCGGTCGCGCGCGGCCCCGGACGGCTCGACCGGCCACCCGGGCCCGGGGCGCGGAGCACGGCGACGGTCGAGGCCATCTCCGCTCCGGGAGTCGCCGCCGTCATCGATGGGCTCTCCCGGTGTCTCCTGTCTCCGCACAGTGCCGGGCGCCTCGCGCCGCCGTGGCGGCGCGAGGCGCGCGACACCGGGACGGGCCCGCGGCCTGCCTGCCACCACCCGTCCAGAGACTTCAGAAGAGGTACCCGTTCACATGCGCTTGACTCCTTTCCGTGTGCGCCTGACTCCCCTGCGTGCTCGCCTGACCCCGCTGCGCCGCAACGTCGCCATCGCCACGGCCGTCGCCGTCGGGGCGGTCGGCGTCCCCGTCACGATCGCCTGGAGCACCTCGTCCGGCAACCCCGGCGCGGTCATGTGGACCGCGCCCAACGTCGCCGCGGCACCCGGCGTCGCCGCGGCGCCCCGGCACCGGCACGGCGACCACGGCTCCGGCCTGCAGCCGTTCCCGACCCCGACGGTGGCCTACGAGTTCGGGGAGAGCCTGGCCGAGCTGGAGGGCGAGGAACTGGAGATCGCGGCCCTGGCGCAGATGATCCCGCACCACCGCGCCGGGGTGGAGATGTCCCGGCTGGAGGTCCAGCGCGGCGTCGACCCGCGGATCCGCACGCACGCCGAGAACATCGTCGCCTTCCAGGGCTTCCAGGTCCAGCAGCTCGTCCGCTGGCTGCGCGAGTGGTACGGGCTCACCCCGGAGCAGGCCGTCCGGAGCCTGCCCCGCGAGCTCCGCCAGGAGATCGCGGAGGCGGAGGAGCACCTGGAGGAGATGCTCGACGAGCTGCGGGAGACCCCCGCGGGCCGCCGGTTCGACGTCGAGTTCGTCCGGTGGATGATCCCGCACCACGTCTGGGGCATCGTGACGTTCCTGGAGGCCGCGACCCGTGCCGTCCACCCCGAGCTCCGGGTGGCCGCGTCCACGGTGAACGACGTGCAGCAGTTCCAGATCACCGACATGCGGACCTGGCTGTCCTTCCAGGACGGCGACCACGACCACGGCGACCACGACCACGACGGTCGTGACGGCCGCGGCGGCCGCCACGACCGCGACAAGGACGACGACGTCGCCGACGTCGACTTCGGCGACGACGACGATGATGACGACGACGGCCGCCACGGGCGCCACGGCCGCCACGACCGCGACAAGGACGACGACGTCAGCGGGGTCGGCGGCGTCGGCGGTGCGGACGACGATGACGACGACGGGCGAGGGGGTCACGGCGGCCGCGGCGGGCACCACTAGGGACCGCCCGCCGTCACCGGCTCAGCGCGGTACGGCGCGCACCCACCCGCGCTCGTCGTCCAGGAACCCGGCGACGGTCAGGCCCGCCTCGCCGAGGCTCCGCTCCAGGTAGTCGTCGTCGAGGCGGCGGCTGACGAAGGTGTGGGTCCAGCGCCGCTCACCGACGGTGTACACCATGGTGGCCTCCAGCAGGCCGGGGCCGGGACGGCTGATGCCGGTCATCCGGACGGTCCGGCCGTCGCCGGCCCGCCGCTCGAACGGCCGGACGGCGTCGTACCACTCCGGCGGCTTGCGCTGGAGGATGACGCAGCCGCCGTCGGCGACGTGCGCGCGGCAGGTGCGCAGGAACCCGGCGCGCAGGTCGTCGTCGGCGGTCTCGACGACGAACGACATCAGCAGCACCACGTCGAAGGTCCGGGGCAGCGCCAGGGTCTGGATGGGGGAGCAGACCGTCTCGGCGCCGGTGATGTGGGCGAGCATCTCGGGCGACTCGTCGACGGCGACGACCTCGTGCCCGAGCGCGAGCAGCGGGCGGGTGATGCGCCCGGCGCCGGCGCCGAGCTCGAGGATGCTCGCCCCGGCCGGGACGGCGGAGTGGATGATCCCGGGCTCGTCGCCCGCGGTGAGGGTGGCGTAGTAGTCGACCGCGCAGCCGTCCGGGGTGATCGGCCCGGGACCCGTTCCGTGGTAGATCCGTCGTGGAGTCATGATCCCACTGTGCCTCCGCTCACGGCCGGAGCGGGGTGACGGTCGTGGACTCCCCGGTGCGGCGCGGGTGCCCCCGGACGGGAAAGGGCGGCCGCGGTGCGGCCGCCCTTCCGGGTGGGACGAGCGTGCGCCCCGCCGGTCGGCGGAACGCCGCCGGGTCACCGGTGGAGCGCCGCCGGCGGGATCGCCGTCAGTGGGCGGCCGCGCGCTCCTGCGCCAGCCGCTCCTCGCCGGAGAGCGTGTTGAGCGGCTTCTCCTTGATGAACAGCACCGCCACCAGCGCGAGCGCGGTCAGCGGCACGCCGATGAGGAACAGCTCGGCGGTGGCCGTGGCGTACACGTCCTGGATGACGGCGACGACCGGCGCGGGCAGCTCGGAGATGTCCGGGACGGCGTGGGCGTCCCCGCCCGAAGCGGCCGGGGCGCCCGCGGCCAGCGGGCCGAGCTTCTCCGTCATCAGCGCGGTGATCCGGTTGGCGAGCACCGCGCCGAGGGCGCTGACGCCGACCGCGCCGCCCATGCTCCGGAAGAAGGTCAGCGCCGAGGTGGTGACGCCCAGGTCGTGCGCGGGCACGTCGTTCTGTGCGGCGAGCACGAGGTTCTGCATGAGCATGCCGACGCCGACGCCGAGCACCGCCATGTAGGCCAGGAGCAGCGGCGTGGGGGTCTGGCCGTGGATCGTGGACAGCAGGCCCATCCCGGCGAGCATGACGACGCCGCCGGCCACCAGGAAGCCCTTCCACCGGCCCCACTTGGTGATGAGCTGCCCGGCGATGGTGGAGGAGACCAGCAGGCCGAAGACCATCGGCAGGCTCATCAGGCCCGCGATCGTCGGGGACTTGCCGAGCGCGATCTGGAAGTACTGCGACAGGAACACCGTGCCGCCGAACATCGCCACGCCGACCAGCACGCTGGCCACGGTCGCCAGGGTGACCGTGCGGTTCTTGAACAGGTAGAGCGGGATGATCGGCTCGGCGGCCCGGGACTCCACCCAGAGCGCCAGCGCCAGCACGACCAGGCCGCCGCCGACGAGGCCCGCCGTCCACCAGGAGGCCCACTCGAACTGGTTGCCCGCCAGCGACGACCACACCAGGATCGTGGAGACGCCCAGCGTGATCAGGAAGGCGCCCAGGTAGTCGACCTTGACCTCCTTGCGCTCCACCGGGAGGTCGAGCGTGCGCTGGAGCAGGACGATGGACAGGATCGTGAACGGCACGCCGATCAGGAAGCACCAGCGCCAGCCGAGCCAGGAGGTGTCGACGAGCACGCCGCCGATGAGCGGCCCGGCCACGGTGCCGACGCCGAACACGGCGCCGAAGACGCCGGCGTAGCGGCCGAGCTCGCGCGGCGGGATCATGGCCGCCATCACGACCATGGACAGCGCGGTCATGCCGCCCGCGCCGACGCCCTGCACCACGCGGCTGACGATCAGGATCTCCACGTTCGGGGTGAGTCCCGCGATCAGCGAGCCCACCACGAACAGCACCAGGGAGAACTGGATCAGCAGTTTCTTGCTGTAGAGGTCGGCCATCTTGCCCCAGAGCGGCACGGTGGCCGTCATGGCCAGCAGCTCGGAGGTGACGATCCAGGTGTAGACGGTCTGGGTGCCGTTCAGGTCGGTGATGATGCGCGGCAGGGCGTTGGCCACGACCGTCGAGGCGAGGATGGACACGAACATCCCCACCATCAGGCCGGACAGGGCCTGCAGAACCTTCTTGCGGGAGGTCGGCGGGGGTGCGGAGGCGGACTCGGGCGGTGAGCTGGTGGCGGTCATTCTTCCTCGGGTCTCTGACAGGGACGGCATGCGGCGCCCGGTGCTGCTCCGGAGCTCTGCGGGGGACGCCGGGCGGTTCAACGACCGGGCCCGGGAAGAAATTTCACACCATGCACATTTTTTTCGGAGTAGTGAGCCAAGTCACAGATGGGGCCGGCCCGGCGGCAGACCCGGGGTGCCCTCCGGAGGGCACCCCGGGGCGGTCCGCGGGCGCCGTCAGCGCCCGGGGCGGCGCTCCCGGCGGACCGTGGCCCTGCGGCCCTTGATCGTGGTCGTGCGCAGGGCCGCGATCACCTCGTCGGCCGCCGGCGCGGGGACCTCCACGAGCGAGAACCGGTCGGCGATCTCGATGGCCCCGATGTCGCGCCCGCTGAGCCGCGACTCCCCGGTGATCGCGCCGACCAGGTCCTGCGGCCGGACGCCGGCCGCCCGGCCCACCCCGACGAACAGGCGCGTCATGCCGCCCGCCGGTCCGCGGTCGCGCCGCTCGTCACGGCGGCCGCCCTCGTCGCGCCTGCCGCCCTCGGCGCGGCCCCGCCGGTCCGGCCTGGCCGCGACCGAGACCTCGGGGATGTCCTCCTCGGCCTCCTCGCCGCCCCCGGTGGCCTCGTGCGCCAGCTTCACCGCGGCGAGCGCCACCTCCATGACGTCGAACTCGTCGGTGAGCGTCTCGACGACGACGCGGAAGCGCTCGAGGTCGTCGGTGAGCAGGCTCTCCTGGAGCGCGGCGCGGGTCAGCTCCAGCCTCCGGGCGCGCAGGTCGGCGACGGTCGGGATCTTCTCCACCGGGATGCGCTGGCCGGTCACCCGCTCGATGGCCTTGAGCATCCGGTGCTCGCGCGGCTCGGCCAGGGTGACGGCGACGCCCTCGCGGCCCGCCCGGCCGACCCGGCCGATCCGGTGCACGTAGGACTCGGGCGCGGAGGGGACGTCGTAGTTCACCACGTGGGTGAGCTGCTCGATGTCGAGGCCGCGCGCGGCCACGTCGGTCGCGACGAGCAGGTCCGCGGTGCCGGCGCGCAGCCGCCCCATCACCCGGTCGCGCTGCTCCTGGCCCATGCCGCCGTGCAGCGCCTCGGCGCGGTAGCCCCGGCCGTTCAGGGTCTCGGTGAGCTGGTCGACCTCGTCGCGGGTGCGGCAGAAGACGATGGCGGCCTCGGGCGCCTCCACGTCCAGCACGCGGCCCAGGGCCGCGGGCTTGTACGTGCGGGGGACCACGTAGGCGACCTGCCGCACCAGCGGGGCCTCACCGGGAGCCGCGGCCGGGCGCCGGATCTCGATGCGGACCGGGTCGTTCAGGTGGCGGCGGACGATCCCGTTGATGCGCGGCGGCATCGTCGCCGAGAACAGCACCGTCTGGCGGTCGTCGGGCGTCTCCTGGAGGATGGCCTCGATGTCCTCGGCGAAGCCCATGTCGAGCATCTCGTCGGCCTCGTCCATGACGACCGTCTCCAGGCCGCCCAGGTGGAGCGTCCCGCGACGGATGTGGTCGAGGGCGCGGCCGGGCGTCGCGACCACGACGTCGACGCCGCGTTCGAGCGCCCGCAGCTGCCGCCCGATCGGCTGCCCGCCGTAGATCGGCAGGACGCGGGTGTCCAGGCCCCGGCCGTAGTGGTGGAACGCCTCCGAGACCTGCATGGCCAGCTCCCGCGTCGGCACCAGGACCAGGGCGCGGGGTCCGCCGTCCGCGCCGTCCGGGGCCATCCGCTGCAGCACCGGGAGCGCGAACGCGGCCGTCTTGCCCGTGCCGGTGGCGGCCTGGCCGAGCAGGTCGCGTCCCTCCAGGAGGGGCGGGATCGCCTCGCGCTGGATGGGGGTGGGCTCCTCGTAGCCGAGGCCGGACAGCGCGTCCAGCAGTTCGGGCCGGAGCTCCAGCTCGGCGAACCCGCTCGGGTCGGTCGTGTTCAGGGTCATCGTCGCTTCCTTGTCGCGGGACGGACGCGCGGGACCCGTCCCGCCCGCCGGTCCGGTCCCCCGCGGATGGTCCGTGCCCGTCAATGATCTCAGGTCACCGGTGCCGCGGGACCGGTGCGGTGCCCGGTACGGCCGGCGCCCGGTGGCGGGTCCCGGCCGCACCGGGCGGATGGCCGCCCGGTGCGGCCGGTCCGCAGGGCCTGTCCGCGTCAGAGTGCTTATCTCATACATGACCGCGTTCGATCCAATCGAACGGCCTGCGAGCGGAGATCTTCGCGGGCGGACCGGGCCCGGCCCGCCCGCCCGGCCCCGCGGGCCACGAGGGAGCCACCGCCGTTGACATCGTTGTCATAAGGTCCTACCGTCGAGCTCGCTTACTCGGTTAAGCGATCATTCCGACCTCCAGGAGGACACCGTGCCCAGGTCCCGCGCCGCCGGTACGGCCGGCCGCCCGCGCCCCGTCCCGCCCGCCGGTCCGGCCCGCCGCGCGGGGGAGGCCCGGCCGTGACCGTCCTGGCCGTGGACATCGGCGGCACGAAGTTCGCCGCCGCCGCGGTGGACGCCGACGGGGCGATCGCGGCGCGCGCCGAGATCCCGCTGCGGCACCGGGCCCGTCCCGAGGAGACGCTGCTGGAGGTGGTCGGCCGCGTCACCGCCCGGGTGCCCGCGGCCCGCCTGGAGGGTGTCGGCATCGGGTCGGCCGGGCCGCTCGACCCGGTCGCCGGCACGGTCAGCCCGGTCAACATCCCCGCCTGGCGCGGCTTCCCGCTGGTGGACGCGCTCGGCGGACTGCTCCCCGGCCGCCCGGTACGGCTGGCGGGCGACGCCCAGTGCATGGCGCTGGGCGAGTGGTGGAAGGGGCTGCCGGAGCGCGGGCCGTCCGGGGCCGTGCTCGGCATGGTCGTCTCCACCGGGGTCGGCGGCGGCTTCGTCCTCGACGGCGCGCCGTACCTCGGCCCGACCGGCAACGCCGGGCACATCGGCCACATCACCGCCGACCCGGACGGCGAGCCGTGCCCGTGCGGGGCGGCCGGATGCGTGGAGACCGTCGCCAGCGGGCCGAGCATGGTCCGCTGGGCCCGGGCGAACGGCTGGACGGGCCGGGACGCCCGGGCCCTCGCCCTGGACGCGCACGCCGGCGTCGCGGTCGCCGAGCTCGCCTTCCGGCGTGCCGCCGACGCGCTGGCCACCGCCGTGCTCACCGCCGCGGCCCTGCTCGACCTCGACCACGTCGTGGTCGGGGGAGGCGTCGCCGCCGCCGGGCCGGTCCTGCTGGACCCCCTCGGGCAGGCGGTCGCCCGCAACGCCGGCCTGGGCTTCCTGCGGCGCCTGCGGGTGGCGGCGACCAGCCTCGGCCGGGACGCCGGCCTGCTCGGCGCCGCCGCGCTGGTGCTGCCGCGGTGACGCCCGGCGGGGCCGGTCCCGAGGGGGTGAATCCTTTCGCGGCGTGCGGGCCTCTTATGGGGTGACGGTCACGCTGGGAAAGGAGATGCGGATGAGCGACGTCGTGACGCCGGCCGGTCGGCCGGCACCGTCCACGGCCCCGTTCCGGTGGCGGGGGTGCGGACGTGACTGACCGCGCCTGGGCGAGCACGCGGCTCATCGAGGCCGCGCAGGCCGGTGACCGGGAGTCGATCGCGGCGGTGGTCCAGGGCGCCCACTCCCACGTGCGGCGCTTCGCGGAGCACCTCTGCGCCTCACCGCAGGATGCCGAGGACGCCGCGCAGGAAGCGCTGATCATCCTCTACCGGAAGATCGGTTCACTGCGCGCCACCGGGGCGCTGGCGTCATGGATGTTCCGGATCGTCCGGAACGAGTGCCTGCGCCGGGCCCGGCTGCTGCTCGACCGCCATGACGGCTACGGCGAGACCGGCGCCGACCCGGCGACCTCGGCCGAGGAGGAGGTCATCCGGCGGCTGGAGGCCGATCTCGTCGCACAGGCGATCAAGGAACTGCCGGACGTCCAGCGCAGGGTGCTGATCATGCGGGATGTGCTGGGCCACCCGGGGCGGGTGGTCGCGGAGAGGCTCGGGCTGAGCGACGCCGCGATGAAGTCCCAGCTGCACCGGGCCCGCAGCAGGCTGCGGCGGAGCCTGGGCGGGCTGAGCGACGCCGGCGGCCCGCACGGGGCCGGAACCACCGGCGCCTGACCCGAGCGGGCCGTGTCCCCGCAACGTTCCCGCAACCCGAGTCGAAGTGGAGCCCCACCATGCTTGAAACCGGATCACCCGCGCCCGACGTCGTTCTGGAGGACACCGACGGCCGGGCCGTCCGCCTGTCCGACCACCGAGGCCGCCACGCCGTGCTCGTCTACTTCATGCGGTCGACGTCGTGCCCGGTCTGCAACCGGCACGTCCAGGACCTCGTCCGGCACCGCGACGAGTTCGCCGCCGACGACCTCCGGGTGTTCGTCGCGGTTCCCGAGGACCGCCGGACGGCGGCCGCGTGGAAGGCCGAGCGCGGGATCCCGTTCCCCGTCCTCACCGGCCGCCACGGCACCCCGCACGAGATGATCGGCCTGAGCAGGAAGGTCTTCGGCTCGCTGCAGCAGTCGGGCAGCGTCCTCATCGACTCCCAGGGCGTCATCCGCCACGCCCACGGCGCCACCATGCCCACCAACGCCTACCACAGGAAGGCGATCCTCGCCGCGGTCCAGGCCCTCCGCGCCCGGAGGTGATCCGCATCAGGACGGTCTCCGTCCTGCGAACGGGGCCGGGAGCGCATTCCGTGCGCTCCCGGCCATTCCTCTTTCATCCGGATCATCCGGACGCGGCCGTGTGCCCCCGGCGGGCACCGAGTAGGATCGGCGAGTGGCCGAAATGACCGAAACCACGCCCGGCTGGCTCTCCCCCGAGGAGCTGGAGCTCACCCGCGCCCGGATGCCGATCCTCTACGTCGAGGCCGTGCCGGTGCGGGTCGACGACAGCGGAGCGGTCACGCACGTCGGCCTGCTCCTGCGCATCGGGGCGGACGGCACGGTCAGCCGCGCGCTCGTGTCCGGCCGGGTGCTCCACCACGAGCGGGTCCGCGACGCGCTCCTGCGCCACCTGGAGAAGGACCTCGGCCCGGTGGCGCTGCCCCGGGTCCCGGCCTCCCCGCAGCCGTTCACCGTCGCCGAGTACTTCCCGACGAAGGGCGTCACCCCCTACCACGACCCCCGCCAGCACGCGGTCTCGCTCGCCTACGTCGTCCCGGTCGCGGGCGACTGCCGTCCCCGCCAGGACGCCCTCGACTTCGCCTGGTTCACCCCGCAGGAGGCGGCCTCGCCGTCGGTGCTGCAGGAGATGTCCGGCGGGCACGACGTGCTGCTGAAGCAGGCCCTGGCCCACGTCGGCGCCCTGCTCTGACGGCGTCGCCCCGGCCTGTCCCGGGGCGACGCCGTACGGTCGCCCCCGCGCGCCCGGAGGCGTCCGGCCGAGGGGGCCGGAGCGGTGCCGGCGGGGCCTGCCGGCGGTGGAGCCGGGGACGGGGCCCTGTCCGCCCTGCTCGGCCGCCCCGGCTGTGCGAAAGCTTTCGGGACGTTGACTCCATGCCTTCATTGCCTCTACGTTTCGTGTCACGAAACATCTCGGTAATCTTCTGAAAGTTTCGACGGGCCGCGTCGTGACTTCGGGGGCTGAGGGTTGCCATCGACAGCACAAGTGAGGCATCCATGAAACGTCTCCTGCTGGGACTGGTGGCCGCCGCGTTCGCGTTGGCCGTACCCCTGCCCGCCCACGCCGACCGGACCCCGGACGACCTGCGCGACCTGGCGCGCAGGATCGGCGTGCACATCGGCTCGGCCGTCGACCCCACCGCCCTCGCCGACGAGGCCGACTACCGCAAGGTGCTCAACCGCGAGTTCACCCACGTCACCGCCGAGAACGCGATGAAGTGGGAGTCGGTCGAGCCCGAGCGCGGCGTCTACGCCTGGGAGGCGGCCGACGCGGTGGTCCGCAACGCGCTGCGCCACCGCCAGAAGATCCGCGGGCACACCCTCGTCTGGCACAACCAGCTGCCCGCCTGGCTCACCGAGGGCGTGAACGACGGCAGCATCGGCGCCGCGGAGCTCCGCTCCATCCTGCGCAAGCACATCATGACCGAGGTCGGCCGGTACCGCGGCAAGATCCGCGCCTGGGACGTGGTCAACGAGGTGGTCGACGACTCGGGCAACCTGCGCGAGAGCATCTGGCTCACCCACCTCGGCCCCGGCTACATCGCCGACGCCTTCCGCTGGGCGCACCAGGCCGACCCCCACGCCAAGCTGTACATCAACGACTACAACCTGGAGTGGGACACCAAGAAGATCGACAAGACCCTGGAGATCGTCAAGGACCTGAAGGCCAAGCGGGTGCCGATCCACGGCATCGGCTTCCAGGGCCACCTCGGCATCCAGTACGACTACCCGGGCGACTTCGCGAACGTCATGCGGCGCTTCACCGACCTCGGCCTGGAGGCCGCGATCACCGAGGCCGACGTGCGCATGGTCATGCCGGCCACCCCGGAGAAACTCGCCACCCAGGCCGACTACTACACGCGCATGCTGACCACCTGCGTGGAGAACCGGCGCTGCGTCGAGTTCACCGTCTGGGGCTACACCGACCGGCACTCCTGGGTCCCCGGCTGGTTCGAGGGCGAGGGCGCGGCCTGCGTCATGGACGAGAACCTGGTCCCCAAGCCCGCCTACCGGGCCCTGCTGACCGTCCGCAGGAAGTGAGCGCCGCGGACGCACCCTGAACCCCTGGCCGGGCACCGCCCTCCCGCCCCTCGCGGTGCCCGGCCGGGCGCGGGCCTCGGCTAGCCTGGGGCCGGTGAACCGCCTGACGACGCCGCAGGGGGAGTACGACCTCACCCGCTTCCCCGACGACCCCCGCGACCCGTTCCGCGCCTGGGACGCCGCCGACGAATACCTCCTGCGGCACCTCGCCGGGACCGACGGCGGACCCGCGGACCTGTCGGGCACCGTGGTCGTCTCGGGCGACCGGTGGGGGGCCCTGGTCACCGCGCTCGCCGGGCACCGTCCCATCCAGATCACCGACTCCTTCCTCACCCAGGAGGCGACCCGCGCCAACCTGGCGCGCAACGGGATCGGCGCGGACGCGGTGCGGCTGCTGTCGACCCAGGACGCGCCGCCGGACCGGATCGACGTGCTGCTCGTCCGGGTGCCCAAGAGCCTCGGCCTCCTGGAGGACCAGCTGCACCGCCTGGCCCCCGGCGTGCACGCCGGCACCCTCGTCGTCGGCACGGGGATGGTCACCGAGATCCACACCTCGACGCTCCGGCTGTTCGAGCGGATCATCGGCCCGACCAGGACCTCGCTGGCGGTGAAGAAGGCGCGCCTCGTCCTCTGCTCGCCCGACCCGGATCTCGCCCGCACCCCCAGCCCCTGGCCGCGCGGCTACACGCTGCCCGACGGCGTCGGGGCGGTCTCGGGCCGGACCGTCGTCAACCACGCGGGCGTCTTCTGCGCCGACCGCCTCGACATCGGCACCCGGTTCTTCCTGCGCCACCTGCCCGCCGTACGGGGTGCGCGGCGCGTGGTCGACCTGGGCTGCGGCAACGGGGTGGTCGGCACGGCCGTGGCGCTGGCCGCCCCCGAGGCCGAGGTGGTCTTCGTCGACGAGTCCTACCAGGCGGTGGCCTCGGCGCGGGCCACCTACCGGGAGAACGCCGGGCAGGGGAGGGCGTCCGGCGGGGCGGAGTTCCGGGTCGGCGACGGGATGGCGGGCTTTCCGGCCGGGTCGGTGGACCTGGTGCTGAACAACCCGCCGTTCCACAGCCACCGGGGCACGAGCGACGCGACGGCCTGGCGCATGTTCACCGGGTCGCGGGCCGCGCTGCGCCGCGGGGGCGAGCTGTGGGTCATCGGCAACCGGCACCTCGGATACCACGTGAAACTCCGCCGGATCTTCGGCGGCTGCGAGGTCGTCGCGAGCGACCCGAAGTTCGTCGTCCTGCGCGCCGTCAGGCGCTGACGGGCCCGGCGGGCGGCGCCTCACGGTCCCCGGGCGCCCCGCCGCCCGGTACGGCCCGCGCCGCCCCGGGATCACCGGAGGGTCCCGGGGCGGTCGGCGGGGCGGGCCCGGCGACGGGCAGGGTGAGGGTGAAGGTGGAGCCCTCGCCCGGTGTGCTGGCGGCGGTCAGGGCGCCGCCGTGGGCCTGGGCGATCGTCCTGGCGAGGGACAGGCCCAGCCCGATGCCCTGGATGGCGCGCTCGGCGGCGAACCGCGTGCGGTAGAAGCGCTCGAAGACCTGCGGCAGCTCGTCGGGGGCGATGCCGGCCCCGGTGTCGGTGACCGCGATCGACACGGTGCCCCCGGTGCCCCCGGCATCCTCGGTGCCCCCGGCGCCCCCGGCATCCCCGGCGCCTCGGCCGTCCGCGGCCTCCCCGCCGGCGGAGGCGTGCACGGCGACCGGGGCGCCGGCGGGGGAGAACTTCACGGCGTTCGACAGCAGCGCGCCCACCGCCCGCACCAGCAGGCCGCGGTCGGCGGTGACGCGGTCCACGCCGGGGTCCACGCGCACGTCGACGGCGTGCCCGGCGGAGCGGGCCTCGGCGAGGCCGAGGCGCACCGCCTCGTCGACGACCTCGCGCACCGCCACCTCGGCCGGCTCCACGGTCAGCTTCCCGGTGTCCGTGGTGTTGACGGCCAGCAGGTCCTCGACCAGGTGCTGGAGCCGGGCCGCGTTGCGGGTCACGGCGTCCAGCATCCGGAGCTGCGCGGGGGCCAGCGGCCCGACCTCCTCGCCGGTGAGGATCTCCAGATAGCCGATGATCGTGGTCAGCGGGGTGCGCAGCTCGTGGGAGACGCCGGCGACGAAGTCGTTGCGCTCCCGGTCCAGCTCCCGCAGCCGGGCCACGGTGGCCTGCTCGGCCTCGTACGCCTCGCGCAGTGCCCGCTCGGCCCGGCGCCGGTCGGTGATGTCGTGGATGAACGCGTTGAACGTCCACTGGTCGTGCTCGCGGG